>DATMYN010000145.1:0-2558 GCA_035560875.1 Longilinea sp.
CCATAATATAGAAAACCAGCACAGGAAAGTTGTGCTTCACAACATCACCTGGCTGGTTTTTTAATTTCTGATTGCAATATTACTTTTTTGCAGCTTGGATGATCTGAATAAAATCCGGCTTTAGACTGGCGCCGCCAACCAAAGCGCCATCAATATCTGGCTGTCCAAAGAACTCAGCGCCATTCGCCCCGGTAACCGAACCACCATAC
The DNA here is from genome assembly GCA_035560875.1 of Longilinea sp. Classification (GTDB taxonomy): domain Bacteria; phylum Chloroflexota; class Anaerolineae; order Anaerolineales; family Anaerolineaceae; genus DATMYN01. The sequence goes on from DATMYN010000145.1 coordinate 210, forward strand.
AAAACCCGTACGCCTTGAGCAACACCAGCGCCAACTACATTTGCTACAGCAGGGCGGATGAAATCGGCCACCACAGCATTGGCTCCTTCACCGCTGGCAGCCCGGCCCGTGCCGATCGCCCAAACCGGTTCATAGGCGATCACGATCTTGGCAGCTTGTTCTTCCGTGACCTCCTTCAGCCCTTCCACTACCTGGCGGGTAACAACCTGGCGGGTTTGACCGGCTTCGTTCTCCGCAAGGGTTTCCCCAACGCATACAATGGGGATAAGGTCGGCTGCAATAGCGGCTTTAAGCCGTTTATTGACGGTGGCATCCATCTCACCAAAATAGGTGCGCCGTTCGGAATGACCAATGATGACGTATTGGCAAAATTCTTTGATCATCTGGGCAGCTACTTCACCGGTATAAGCGCCGGAGGCTTCCCAGAACAAATTTTGAGCGCCAACGCCAATGCCGGTGCCTTTCAGCAATTCGCTGACAACCGGAATGGATAAGTAAACCGGGCACACGACCCGTTCTACCTGAGGGACTGACTGTAAGCCAGGCAGTAATTCTTCGATGAGTGCCCGTGCCTGAGCGGCCGTTTTATTCATCTTCCAGTTTCCTGCCACCATGGGAATACGCGACATACTAACCTCCATAATTAAGGGATACGCGCAGCAAGATCGAGCGCGAGATTCACAATCCATTCTGCTTGATTGGGTGTTTCTATCACAATATCGATTTGGTCAGACGCCGCTTCATAATCACCTTCCTCAAAATAGATCTCAGCTTGTAAAAGGTCGGCTTCTGGGTAGCGTTGGTCCAGGATGGGATTATCCTGGATCTCCAGTAAACCACTTTGTACGGCGTCAATATCATCACCAAAGTAAAGCTGCCAGCGGAGGCTGGCAACCGCAAAGATCAATTCATTGGTATTGTTTGAAAAGAAATCGCCAGAGTTTTCATCACCGGCTGCCAGGTACAGTAATTCATGACCTTGTTCCCGGTAGGTATCAACAATCGAGCTGAAGGATGTACCTGGTTGCGAAAATAATGCTTCCACGGCTAATAAATAGGCCTGGTTCTCATGCAGGTATGCAAATACCTCGTTCATCAAAACCTGATCACCAGAGATCTCGTTGGCCACCTGGCGGATGATCTGATTCCCTTGTTCAGTATCACCATCCGATAAGGCTTGAATGGCAGTATCCAACTCAATTTGGATCTCGGGCGGAATTTCAACCGTTGTATTCGTCCCGACTGGAGGTGCTGGAGCCAGCGTGGTCATGGGCGGAATACCGGCATCCTGGATCTCCTGGGCGACCTCATCCGGGCTGAACACGATCAATAAAATGATCCCAACGATCGTGATGACACAAAATGAAACACACCCGATAGCGAAACCAATCCAAATACCATTCCCGGATTTGTTTTTTTCGTTTTTTATCGATCCGCCGGCTGAAGAGATCGGCGGTAGTTTGATCGGGGTAATTCTTCCCTTCTTTACCGGCGCCTGAACGGTCACATCGGCTGAGGGGTCTTTTTTAGGGAACAAGGGTAGTCCAAATTGACTCTTCCCTGTCCCTAGCAGGCAGCCACGCAGATCAGTGATCATTGCAGCAACACTCTGGTAGCGGTCTGCCGGGTCTTTCGCCAAGGCCTTCAGTAAAACTCGTTCCACCCCCGGATCCACTTGGGGGTTGACCTGACTGGGCAACGGCAGAGGAGTGTAAATATGATCGTGCACAACCGCAAATGGGGTATCGGCGTTATAGGGTACCCGCCCCACCGCAATTTCATAGATCAAAATACCCAAAGAATAGATATCCGTTCGAAAATCAAGGTCGTTTTTAGCCAAGGCTTGTTCAGGGGAAATATATTGCGGGGTTCCGATCATCTGATCGGCGGTCAGGCTTGAACTGGTATTGAGGGCGATCTTAGCCAATCCAAAATCAGCCAAATAGACAAGACCATCACTGGCTAAGAGGACATTGGATGGTTTAATATCACGGTGTATAACACCACGGCTATGCGCATATGTAAGCGCTTCGCCAATCTTTTCGAGAATTGGAAAAATTATTGCTAATGAAGAGTGTTCACGCTGCAACCGGGCTTTCAGCGTCTCACCCTCCACATACTTCATCACTAAAAATGGCCTTTTTTCAAATTGGGCATAGTTGTAAATGGGAACGATATTCGGATGCTCAAGCTTGGCAATGACCTTGGCTTCACGTTCGAACCGATTTATAAACGTGGAATCTTCGGTAAATGCCGGGTGAAGGACTTTTAAAGCGACAAACCGGTCCAGTGCCGGATCATAAGCTTTATAAACGGTTGCCATTCCCCCTTGGCCAAGTTGTTCCATAA
>DATMYN010000146.1:0-5658 GCA_035560875.1 Longilinea sp.
GTATAACATCCCTGAAAAAATGAAGCTATAATGGGATTAGTCTAGCCTTAACACAATTCCAACACAAAATGGGATAAACCAGGAGCGGTTATGTTACGTGTCGGTTATATCGGTTTGGGGCTGATGGGAAAATCCATTGCCCGAAATATTCTTAAAGCGGGTTTCCCGCTGGTGGTCCATAACCGCAGTCAGGCTGCGGTTTCCGAGTTGTGCGCTGAAGGGGCAGTAGCTGCCAAGACCCCGGCCGAGACAGCCAGCCAGGTGGATGTGGTTTTCACCAACCTACCCGATACCCCCGATGTTGAAAAAGTGGTAATGGGTCCTCACGGGATTTTGGAAGGGGCACATCCAGGTTTGATCTACGTGGATAATTCCACCATCCAACCTGCGGCTGCCCGGCGGATGGCGGCTGTTCTGGCGGATAAAGGCGTGGCCGCCTTGGACGCACCCGTCAGCGGCGGGGATATCGGCGCAAAGAACGGCACACTTACCATCATGGTAGGCGGCAGCGCGGAAGCGTTGGAAACCGTCCGTCCCATTTTCAATGCCATGGGTAAATCGATTACGCTTATCGGTGATGCCGGCGCGGGACAGATCGCCAAAGGCGCCAACCAGATCATGGTGGCTGCTCAGATGGTAGCGATGGGGGAACTGCTTATCTTTGCTCAAAAAGCTGGGGCCGATCCGGTCAAGGTCGTTGAAGCCATCCGCGGTGGAGCTGCCCAATGCTGGACCCTGGATGTAAAACCGCCGCGCTTGTTCGCCGGTAACCGCCAACCCGGTTTTAAAGCCCGCATGCAAGCCAAAGATATGAATATCATCCTGGAGACTGCACGGGAATACGGTATTCCACTGCCCTCAGCCGCTGTGGATGCCCAATTGTTCAACAGTATGGTGCAGCAAGGCTGGGGTGAGTTGGATAATTCGGCCGTTTTGCAGATCTTTGAGCAGTTAGCCAATGAACGGCTGCAGATACAAGAGTGATCAGAGGTTGATATGACCAAGAATATTTCTCGGCGCGAATTCTTAAAGTCAAGCCTCCTCATGGGAGGAGCGCTGGCGGTTGGACCGTTATACCAGGAAACAAAAAAAGCCGTACCGGATTATGTTTCGCATAAAGTATCGGCGCCCATCCCCTATTCCGGACAAGACCCGGCATCCCCATTCCAGGTGGTGATGCGCGAGGATGACAACCTCTTTTATTACGAGATCACCGGTACTCACAACAATCCTTTTGATGAATATTACCAGGGGCACGGGCTCACCTGTGCCTTAGGCGCCACTACGATCGTACTGGAATCGCTGTACCGGGGGGTGCTGACCCAGGGTGATATCGAAGATACCCTGTTGGAATATGTGACCCCCTCGGCCGGAATGCCAAGTCTTGGCAACCCCGATATTGCTTTCCGGGGTGACCCGGACGGCGGCTGGGGAGACATATCGGACTATGGTATTAATGCCATGCCGGTGCAAAATGCGGCCATCCGTTTCCTTCAGGAGCACCCACTACCGGAAGGCGTATCACCCATCACGGCTGAAGCCCATTACGATTATGCTTTCCGCGACTTTTCTCTCAACCAGATCACCCAAGAAGAGATGGATGCCCGCATTGCCGTTCAATCCAACCGGGTGGCGGATAATATCCGCAATGGGTATCCTACCTCGTTGTGGCAATCATTGATGGGACCTCCGGGAATGGTGCGTTGGATCAACAGCGCCGGGGAAATGTCCTTCCAACCGCGCGACCCCTCGTGGGGTGTGATCATCGACCGGATGCACTGCGAATTGGTAATCGGCGTGACCACGCGCAAGGAGGACGGCGGTTTGAACAGCTTCTTGCAGCGCTCGAGCGCCGGCGGGGGAGATGACGGCAGCCCGCTGGTTTCCGTTCAACCGCATCCCTTAGGCTGGAAAGAACTTGATCTGATGACGCTTACGTTTCATCCACGGGAGTAACAACCGGTAAAACAGAGAAGAAAACATCTTCCATGGTTGGCGTAGTAGGTTGGATGGATATAATCTCTATCCCCTGCTGCGCCATTTTTTTCTTAAAGTCCGCTTTCGAAAAAGTTAGCGCTACCGTAAGGTGCATCTGATCCCCTGAAAGAGCAGCCCTTTGTACACCCGGGAAGGAATTGGCTGCCTCGACCGCTAGAAGGAGCGGGACGGCGGTCACCTCCAACGTATTCCCCTTCAACCCCTGTTTTAACTTTTCGGGGGTATCCATCACCAGTAATTGACCGCTGCGCATAATACCCACCCGGTCGCAATATTCAGCTTCATCCATATAGTGGGTAGTGACCAGGATGGTGACACCTTCAGCGGCTAATTTATAGATCAACTCCCAGAAGGAACGGCGGGCTAAGGGATCGACACCGCTGGTGGGTTCATCCAAGAACACAAGGCGGGGTTTATGGATCAGTGCCACCGCCAAAGCCAGGCGCTGGCGCCATCCCAAGGGCAATCCGCTGACAGGCTGATGGGCGGTTTTTTGTAATCCGAGTTCCTCGAGGAGGGACCGCATACGGTCTTCGTCGCGCGTCCCGTACACACCCCCATAAAATTGCAGGTTTTCCCAGGCGGTGAGTTCCTGATACAAAGCGAATTTCTGCGAGACATACCCTACCTGCTGGCGGATCTGCTCTGCCTGATGGCGGATATCCAAACCCAGCACGCGGGCATCACCCTCATTTGGTTTGAGGATACCCAACAGCATACGGATGGTAGTGGTTTTACCCGACCCGTTTGGACCCAGGTAACCCACCACCTCCCCTTTTTCAACCGAGAAGCTGACCCGATCCACAGCGGTGAACGTCCCGAAGCGGCGGGTTAACCCATTGGCTTCAATGACGGTGGTCATTCGGTCTCCTCTGCGAGGGCAATGAAAACATCCTCCAAGAAAGGTTCGATGAATTGACAGCCGGTAATCGTGACCGGTTTCGCCTTCAGGATGGCTTTCAGGTCTTCAGGCGTGAGGATATCCGCTTTTTCAAGGCGCAGATGGAGCCGGTCTCCAAAGCGCTGCACCCCTTTAACGACCGGGATCTCACGGCAGGCGTTCATCAGGTCCATCATTGGGCTGCCGGTCACTTCGATGATGCGCCGATCCAGACGGGCGCGCACCTGATGCGGTTTACCCTCAACGATCAACCGCCCCTGACGCAGGAAACCTACCTTGGTACAACGGGTGGCTTCATCCATATAAGGGGTACACAGCAAGACTGCCACGCCTTCTTTTTCCACAACGCGGATGATGAGCTGCCAAAAATCCTGGCGGGTGACAGGGTCGACACCAGTTGTTGGTTCATCCAACAGGAGGATCTTGGGCTCATGGATCAAGGAGGCAGCCAGTGCCAGTTTCTGTTTCATCCCGCCTGAAAGCTGTCCGGCCCTGCGCTGTTGAAATTCCTGCAGCCCAACAAAAGACAGCATGGCTTCCGCACGTTCCTTCCATTGGATAGTACCCAGCCCACGAACTTCAGCAAAAAAACGCAAGTTTTCCATAACGGTAAGGTCTTCATATAGTGAGAACCTTTGGGAAAGATACCCGATCTGCTCACGGGCATGTTCGGGGCGGCGGCGCAGGTCGATGCCGGCCAGATTGATCTCACCCTCATCGGCGTGGATCGCTCCGCACAGCAGACGTAAGGTGGTCGTCTTTCCGGCTCCATCGGGGCCGACAAGACCATAAATTTCGCCGGCACGAACGCTAAGGCTGAGGTGGTCAACGGCGTGAACATTCCCAAAAGATTTACACAGGTTCGTGGTATTGATCAAATCCATAAAAAGATCCTGCTATTGGTTAAGGTTGAGAACTAAAATTCACATCTGCCGGCATGCCCGGGCGCAGCATACCTTGCGGGTCATCTACGCTTAGTTCGATGGCATATACAGTGGACATGCGGGACTGCGTTGTTTGCACATTGCGGGGGGTGAACTCCGCCTGGTCGGCAACCCGGGTGACTGTAGCTTGAAATGTGACATCCGGATAGGAATCAACGCTAACCGAAAAGGTATCCCCCAGGGCGATAATTCCATATTGATCCTCGGGAACATACACGGTCAAGGTCAAACTGCTCAGGTCACCCAACAAGATCACCGTGGAACCTGCGGCGGCGATCTCACCCGGTTCAATGGCGCGTTCCAGGACAACCCCATCGATCGGGGCGGTGATGGTGAGCTTGCCGATCTGGATATCCAAAATATCCAAAGCGGCTTGGGCAGCATCCACCTGTGCCTGGGCTGCATCGATCTGCTGAGGACGGGCACCGGCAGCCACCAGATCATAATTTGCCTGGGCGGTGTTCAGGGCAGCCTCGGTCTGGTCGATCTGAGCCGGATAGACAGCCGCATCGACGGCCACTTGGGCAGCATCCAGGGCGGCCTGGGCAACGGCCAGTTGTTCGGCGGATGGGCCGGCTGCGAGCATATCCAGGTTAGCCTGGGCAGCTGCTAAAGCCGCGGCAGCCTGGCTGCGCTGGGCTTGCAGCAAGGTATCATCCAAACGGACTAATGCATCACCGGCCGATACGGTTTGTGATTCCTCTACCAGCACTTCCACCACCCTGCCGGAGAGTTCAGGGGCCAGACGGACCTGTACGGCTTCGACCGTGCCGGAAACGATCAAATCTTCATTTAGATGAGTAGCTCTATCCAATACATACCATACCCCGGCCAGGATAAGCAAGCCAAGGATGATAAAGGGAGCAAATTTACGGATATTTTTAGGCATAGGAAACTCCTTGATGAAGGTACGATTTCAATCCAAATTTTTGCGGAAACGGAGGGCAGCCAGCACCATGACGACGGTGCCAAAGATCGCCAGCGCCAGTACTTCCGGCCAGACGGCTGCCATTCCAACCCCTTTGAGAACGATGCCGCGCACGATGACAAGGAAGTAGCGTAAGGGGATACCATAACTAATGAACTGCAGGACCGGCGGCATGGCTGCCAGTGGAAAGAAAAACCCGGAAAGGAATATGGATGGCAATATGGTGAAATAGGTGGTCAGCATAGCCTCCTGCTGGGTATTGGCCGACGAAGAGATCAATAAACCGACCCCCAAGGAAGAGATCAAGAATAAGCAGGAGAGCAGCAGCAGCAGACCCAGGCTGCCATTGATGGGAAGATCGAACAATAACACCCCAAGCACCAAGACTTCCAGGGTATCCACAAAGGCGATCAAAATATAGGGAACCAATTTTCCGACGATCAATTCAAATGGGCGGATCGGTGTGACGATGAGCTGCTCCATGGTGCCGCGTTCACGTTCGCGCACAATAGCGGTGGATGTCAGGAATGTGGTCAGGAATTGGAGGATCATGCCGATCAGACCCGGGATCATATAATAGACGGAAACAAGACCTGGGTTATACAGCACCTGAATGCGGATATCAACGGGAGATTGAGAGCTGCGGATACCGCTGCGTCCCAACCGTTCTGTTAAAAGTTCGGTAGAAACCGATTGGCCGATCAACTGGGCAGCCGCCAGGGCGGTATTGGCCACCGTTGGATCCGACCCATCGATCAAAAAGGCCACCTGTGCGGTTTGCCCGGCGGTAATCAGTTCGCCATAATCGGGGAGGATAATGATCCCGGCGCGGGCATCGTTAGCATCGATCAAGGCGCGCATTTCTTCTTCGGTATCAACCGTATAAG
>DATMYN010000147.1:0-5131 GCA_035560875.1 Longilinea sp.
CGCCCGGACTGATCGCTCTGGCATTATGCACATTTATCCCTGCCGGGCTTTCAATTTATATTTCTTTTACCAATTATTCTCTGATTCATTTACAAGACTGGGGCTGGGTGGGGTTAGCCAATTATGAGCGCATTTTTACCGGCCTTCTTCAAGGTGATTTCTGGCGGGTGTTGGTGTGGACCTTTGCCTGGGCATTTCTTTCAACGCTATTATCTTTCCTTATCGGTTTATTCCTGGCACTGATCCTCAACGACAAACGCATCGTAGAATCCAACATCTACCGCACCATCTTGATCCTGCCCTGGGCATTACCCAGTACCATCACTATCCTGGCCTGGGCGGGGTTGTTCAGCACTTCCTTTGGCCCTATCAACCGCTTGATCATATCCTTGGGCGGTGAGGCCGTCCCCTGGTTGACTGAACCGGGTTGGGCGCGCCTGACCTGCTTGTTCGTCAACTTATGGATCGCTTTCCCTTTTATGATGGCGGCTTGTTTAGGCGCTTTACAGAGTGTCCCGGCTGAGTTGTACGATGCCGCTCACGTGGATGGCGCCGGTAAATTCCAGACTTTCAGGTTCATCACCCTACCGTTGTTACGCATGGCAGTGGTTCCCTTGCTGGTGGCAGGTTTTGCTATGCAGTTCAGCAACTTTTCGGTCATCTTCCTCATGACCAACGGCGGACCGTTTGTGGATGCCAGCGCGGTGGCCGGTGCGACCGACCTGTTGGCAACCTACATGTACCGGGTCGCCTTTGCTTCGACGATGAACGATTATGGTATTGCCGCTGCTAACGGTATGCTGCTCTTCTTGATCGTTGGAACGATCACGGTCATCAATGCAAAATTCACCGGCGCATTCAAGCAGGCGGATGAACTATGAAAACCAAGAAATTCTCTATACTTCCCTGGTTGATGCGTCTGGTGTTGTGGACAGCCTGTGGGTTAACGGTTTTACCGATCTTATTCGTATTCAATTCCTCCATCAGTACCACCACCAGCTTGTTTTCCAGCACGCTGCTGCCGCAAAGTATCACAGTTCAGAATTACATCAATCTGTTCACCGAAACCGATTTTCTGGGGTGGTTAAGAACCACGTTGATCACATCCATTGGTGGCAGCCTGTTGGGTTTGGTGCTTACCCTTACCATGGGGTACGCTTTTTCCCGCTTCCAATTCCCCGGGCGGCGCTATGGGCTGCTTGTTTTGATCATGGTGCAAATGATCCCCAGTGCGGTCATGATCGTCGCCATTTACCGCATTTTATTATGGCTGGACTTGCTGAATAATAATATGGGCTTGATCCTGGTCTACTCGGGTATCACCATCCCGGTAAATTCCTGGTTGATGCGCGGCTACTTCAATTCTATCTCGCGTGAGATCGAAGAGGCTGCCTATATAGATGGGGCGACCCGTTTTGGCGCTTTCTTGCGTATAGCCTTGCCGTTAGCGTCTCCCATGATCGCGGTGGTATTCATTTTTAATCTGATCTCTTTCTACAATGATTACCTGTTTGCCAGCATTGTCATGCTGGGCCGCAACCATTACACCGTATCCCTGGGGCTGCGCTTTTTCAACGCCCCCTATGCTGCCAATTGGTCCATGTTTGCGGCGGCATCCATTGTCGCCTGCCTGCCCATCGCCATAATTTTCTATGCCTTACAACGGTATCTGGTCGAAGGGTTGACCAAGGGTGCCATGAAAGGTTGAGCCGGGTTACCGGTTCATCTGGAGGAACATGTTTAAATCTATCGAATACTACAAACCCGATTACAAACGGGTGATCGAGCGGTATAAAGAGCTCTATCAGGCTGAGGGAAGCGGCAACCATCTGGCGTATGCCATGCCGCCCATAACTCCCCCTGAACGGATGCCGGCCTTGAACAAGGTCGATTTTGAGAATGGGCTTGAAGATTACCTGGATCTCACCTTGCGCAACTACGCCGCCCAATTGGAAGAGATCCGTGAGATCCCGGATGATCTGCTGCCCAGCGCCGGCTTATTCTTTGGCATTGGTGATTACAGCGCCTTCATCGCCGGGGATGTGGTTTTTACTGCCGATACATCCTGGGCTGCTCCGGTGATCGAGAAATGGGAAGACTTGGATCGATTGACGCTGGACCCCGAAAATGTGTGGGTCAAGCGCCTTGAAAGGACCACCCGCCATATAGTGAAGCGTACCATAGACAGCCCGATCCCGATCGTGCGCGGCTATTACTCCCCTTTAGATATGGCCCATGCCTTACGCGGCGAAAAACTGTTTACTGATTTCTTTGATGAACCGGAGCAGGTCAGCCGGCTGATGCAGTTCGCCACCGATGCGGTGATCTGGATGGCCCGCCGTTTACAACCCATTATTGGATTAACCTGGGGCGGGAATGTAGCCGGCGCCTGGCTGCCGCCCGGTTCGGTGTGCATGTCGGAGGATATCGCTTGCATGATATCGCCACGCACCTACGCCAAATTTGCCCGTCCCTATACCCAACAGGTGATCGATGCCTTCGGGCACGGCCAGATCCATACCCATTCGTTGGGATTGAAGAACATCCCTGAAATCGCTAAATTAATTAATCTGATGAGCATCCAGATCTCGGATGATCCCAATACCCCGCGGGCTTTTGAGCAATTGGAATTTTTGCTCCCGCGTTGTGATGGGATGCCGCTCACCGTCGGCTGTACCCTCGAAGAAGTGCGGCGAGACATCACAAAACTCCAAGACCTCGGCAATATCATATTCGCCGGCTTTGTCCCGGATGTAGCCACCGGAAAAGAGTTGGTCTCGCTTGTCCGTCGTCATTCCCGGATACAGTAGCCGATATGATATCCTTTCAAGCTATTGTTGATCGTGTGCCAAAACCGGATATTACGCGCTTCATCGCTCAGATGCTGGGCAAAGAACACCACTCACGGGTGCCCATGGCGGAATTCTTGATCGATGAAACCGTGCAGCGGGATGTGTTGGTGAATTTATTTCAACGTACATGGACTCCTTCCGGCGGTAGTCGAGACCAGCAAAAAGCCTATCTGGATAACTATATTTATTTTTGGCAGCGCATGGGCTATGACTATGTGCGCCTGGAGGTAGGCACCGGACTGCGTTTTAACAGCTTATATGCGCAAGATGAGACCACTACCTCACAGACGCGCGGCTGGACGGACGAGCACGGCGGTATGATCCGCACCTGGCAAGAGTTTGAGAACTACTCATGGCCGGAACCATCCCAGTTTGATCTGTGGCCTTTGGAATACGTAGCCAACCACCTGCCGGAAGGGATGGGTCTGATTGCTGCCCATGCAGGCGGCTTGTTTGAAAACCTATCCTGGTTGATGAGCTATGAACAACTTTGCCTGGCCCTATTTGACCAGCCAGATCTTTTCAAGGCGGTTACGGACCGGTTGGGAGAATTGTTCTTGGCCTTTTATCAGCAAATGGTGGGTCTGCCAAATTTGGCAGCCATATTTCCCGGCGATGACATGGGTTTTCGCACCTCAACCCTGATCTCCCCGGCTATGCTGCGGAAGTATATTTTGCCCTGGCAAAAGCAGTACGCCGATCTGGCTCATCAGAACGGTATGCCTTTCTTTCTGCATTCCTGTGGTCAGTTGGAAAAGATCATGCCTGACCTGATAGATACGGTAGGGATTGACGGGAAACATTCCTACGAAGATGCCATCACACCGGCGGAGGTGTTCCAGGCTAAATGGGGTGAGCGGATTGCCGTATTAGGGGGCATGGACGTGCATTTGCTCTCTACCGGGACAAAGGAAGAGATCCGAGCCCGCACTCGCCGGTTGATCGAGGTATGTGGAGAGCGCGGTCGGTTTGCTGTAGGTTCGGGTAATTCCATCCCATCCTATGTCTCAGCTGAGAATTATTTGGTCATGGTCGCCGAGGCATTGGATCAACCAGAATATTAATGTCTTCTTTCTCCTCCTAGGGTTGGAGAAGTAACCTACTCCCGCAGATGTTGAACCTGCGGGAGTATTGTTTAACTCAGACAGGCGCAATACGGGCGTGCGGCATTGCACCCAATAAATGATTTGCCATGTGCAGGGTGTGCGTGCGGTTTATGCACCCATTCCAGGATGTGTTGGGAAAGCCCGCTATTAATTGGTTACCCATTTAAACCAACGACGAGATGGATATTACTTAGGCAGGCTCGCGGTCTTGCATCCGTTAAAGGATGTATTGGAGAAGCCTTGCCTTCATGAACGCTTGGAATTGGTAATTTTGGTTGCCACAACATTTCCGGATTGAAAAAAATTGCCTATTGACAAACATAGTACGTTTGTTCTATAATCAGAACAGAAAATACGTTCTATTCTATCCAGGAGAACTACCATGAATCTGTCATCTACACATACCGCTACCATTGATATCCGTGAAGCGATCCGCAAAATACCCCCAGCCACCCTGTTTCTCACCATCATCTTTGGGGCGCTGTTGTTCTTTGAGGTTTTTAACTACAGCACAACCGATTACGCCCTGCGCGACCTGATGGGAGAGCTCTCCTTTATGGGTTTGCATTGGTCAACCATCCTGGCCATTGCATTCTGCGGCATTGATTTCGCCGGAATTGCCCGCCTATTTACCCCCAACAGCCCAATGAGTGAAGCTAAAGAAGGCTGGTTCTTGTTCGCAGCCTGGCTGCTGGCAGCCACTATGAATGCTGCTCTCACTTGGTGGGGCGTTTCCATGGCTATCGTGAATCACACGGTTGCCAGCACGGCGGTCATTGACCCGAACACCCTCACCAAAGTGGTCCCCGTCTTTGTCGCCATCATGGTGTGGGTCATCCGCATCCTCATTATTGGATCATTCTCCTATGCCTTTGACCGTGCGGCAGGCAAAGAAAAACGAGCGGTTTCGAATTCAAATCTGAAATCGACTGTTTCCCGCCCGCGTCCTATCAGCAATCCCTTGTCGGTATCTTCCCGTCCGTTGACCCCCAGCGGGTACCAAAGTCGTCCATTGCCCCGCCGCCCGATCTCAACCATGGAACCAGCCCAACTTACCCATGCTGAACCTACCTATCACAGCATGGCAGCCGCCCCAAAAGAGAATAACACATCAAATCGGCAGTTCTAACCCCCAAGAATATCAACATTTCAGATTCTTTACCCAGCCGGTGG
>DATMYN010000148.1:0-2532 GCA_035560875.1 Longilinea sp.
AATCCAGTCGGGTATAACGGTGATACATGGTTCTTGAAACTCGCAACCGGCATCCAAATCGCGGTGAAATGATCCTTATCTTCGATGCCGTTCAGGGTGGTTTTCTGATATACCGATGGATCGGTAAACTTGCCGTCATACACAAAAACGATTTCATGTCCGGTTTCACCGTTATAGGTAAAGATATTTTCAAGAGTACCCAAATACCTCAAGGCGGTGATCTCTTGGGCTAATTCTTCGCGAATCTCACGGATAATGGCTTGCTTGCTGGATTCGCCAAATTCGATCCCGCCGCCTAAAGGCCGATAAAAGGCTTCCTGCTTGATATGGTCATAACCTTCCGAGACCAAGATCCGGCTGCGGTGCTGAAATATACATAATACGATCGGGCGAATTTTCCCTGGACGCATAGTACTCCTCTTATGAGTGTGGCTAGATTATATACCAGGATGGATTTAAGGATTTTCCGATTTGACCCAAGTGGAAACCATCTGGCTATTTGAAAATGATTAAAAAAGGGCGGTTCATTGACAGGTAAAAAAAGGCATGATAATATTGTGATTACTCATTTATTGAGTATCAAAAGGAAAACACAACTATCCAATGCCTCGAACGGCTGCTCCCCTTACCCTCGAACACATCCTGCTGGGCATCATCTACCAGCATCCACGGCATGGCTACGATATCTATAAAGAAATTACCCGACTGGATGGGATCGCACTCGTCTGGCGGATCAAACAAAGCCAACTGTATGCCCTGCTGGATAAACTGGAAGCCCAAGCATTGCTTTCCGCACAACTCATTCCCGGTGAAGCGCACCCCGCCCGCAAAGAATATCGTTTAACCGATGAAGGCCGCTTCGCATTCCTTACTTGGGCACAAACCCCGGTAATGCATGGGCGTGATATGCGCCAAGATTTCTTGGCGCGCCTTTTTTTTGCCCGCCAGCTCAGCCCGCAGGCCGCCGGGCGGTTAGTGGTCCTGCAAGAAGCTGCATGTCATGAATGGCTGGATGAAATCGATCGGCAATACAAGCAAATCCGTGCGGAACAGCAATTCGAACGACTGGTATACCGGTTTCGAGTACGTGAAACCGAAGCCATACTGGTTTGGCTGGATGAATGCCGGCAAGAAGTGCAAAAAAACGAAAATAAGGGATAAAAATGAATAAGAAAAGTCTGCTCGTCTTGTTACTTCTGGCGGCTATGTTAACTGCCTGCAGCACACCGGCTGCCACAGTAACCACCGATGTCGCTGCCACCGAGGCGCCGATCGCGGCCGAAACGGCTGCGCCGGTTGAAACCAGCGCACCGGAACCCGTTACTTTGACTGTCTTTGCCGCCGCTTCACTAACGGATGCATTTACCGAGATCGGGACAGCTTTCCAAGCCCAGTACCCCAATGTGACCATCTCCTTTAATTTCGCCGGGTCGCAAGCATTGGCTTCTCAGATCGTAGAAGGTGCTCCCGTGGATGTTTTTGCCAGCGCCAACAACTCTCAAATGCAGGTGGTTGTCGATGCAGGGTTGATCCCGGCTGATACTGCCACAGCTTTCGTTCACAACAGCCTGGTCATCGTCACCCCGGCGGATAACCCGGCCGGGATCGATGAATTAGCCGACCTGGCGCAGCCCGGGTTGACCCTGGTGTTTGCTGCGGATACCGTTCCGGCAGGCAAGTACACCATCGACCTGCTTACCAATGCCAACGCAACCTTGGGTGAGACTTTTTCTGCCAGTGTCCTGGCAAACGTGGTCTCTTATGAAGACAATGTACGTTCTGTGCTGAGCAAGGTTGAACTCGGCGAAGCCGATGCCGGCGTTGTTTACCTGAGCGATTCTGTCACAAGCACCAGCATTCAGGTAATTGAAATCCCGGATGATATGAACGTGATCGCAACCTATCCGATCGCCACCGTGAGCGCATCTGCTAACGCCGATTATGCGCAAGCTTTTGTCGATTTCATTTATTCGACCGAAGCTCAAGAGATCCTGACCCGCTATGGATTCATCTCTGTAGCCAGATAAGGCTGATGAGTTATCCAAATTTTGTGAATCCGCGTGAAACCAGATCTACCCCGCAAGATGAGGTAGATCTGGAACGCGGCTATCCATCATTGAAGGGTAAAAAAGGCCGCCACACCATCCGGTACGAGTGGTGGGTGGCGGCTTTACCCTTACTGTTCTTTTTAGCTTTACCCATTATTGCCCTGCTTACCCGTTCCACCCCGCAATCACTGTGGGCAACAGCCATTGAACCACAAGTATTGACCGCCATTAAGATCAGCCTAAAGACGACGTTGATCAGCCTGTTGATCATTGTTGGCTTTGGTACCCCGGTGGCTTACTTATTAGGCAGGGGTGAATTCCGCGGTAAAAAGCTCATCGAGATACTGGTTGACCTGCCGACCGTACTACCCCCTTCGGTAGCTGGGGTAGCCCTGCTGCTGGCATTGGGGCGGCGAGGATTGGTGGGAGGATTTCTGGCCGATCTGGGGCTGCAGATCCCCTTTTCTCAATTAGCCGTTATATT
>DATMYN010000149.1:0-3703 GCA_035560875.1 Longilinea sp.
CTGGTGATCCATCCCATGGAAGGACGGGCTTGACGATTCTTTTCGAATCGAATTGTAATGAAGAAAACCAATCCTGCTAATGAAAAAGCAATCAGCGAAACCCACCAATATTCAAAACTGATCGATCCGGGAAGTCGATTAAAGAATATGATCCAAATAGTAAGCACGGGAGCGGCAAGGCCAAAGGGGTATACGACTTGGTCCATGCGTTCCAGAACAGAGAACTCAGGCTTGGGTGAAAGGGAAAAACGAACATATCCGAATACCAATAAGCCCAATATGAAAATAAAGATCACAGATCGAGTTTGGATTGGCTGCGGAATAAGTCCAACCCAACCGGTGGAAGCCAAGGTAAAAGGTAAACCCGTAATACTAATAGCCGCTAAAAGGGGAAAAACCATTAACCAACGTTTGCCACTATACGATAGGAACAATACCACACCCGCCAGCAACATGGTGACGCCCCACACCTGACTGACAGAAGGGTTATGGTTGATCGCACAGGTAAGGGCAATCGTACCTGTTGTTATCAACCAAAAAGGCCTTCCGCTTAATTCATCGCGGGCGGTTGCCCACATAACAGCACCATAAAAACCTCCCAGCGCCAGGATCAAGAGTACCAAATCATACCAGGAACCTGAGATCACTTGGACCGGTAAGCGAGAGATTAAAACCAAGCTGGACGCCGGCGAAATAAAGCGCATCATCGTTCCAAGGCCGCGCCGGGCAGGCGCGGTTTGGGTGAATACCAGATGGAGAGGCAAAACCCCTAGACGAAGACCCACCGCAATAAATAAACAAATGCCAGCGTTAGGAAGAATATTTTCAAAGGTAAGAACCGTTCCCCCTGCAGAATTCAACATCATCCCTAAAAGCACAAACAAGGTTCCAACCACGCGGAATGTAAAGGTTAATACAGCCTGGGTATCCAAACGGCGGTCTTCCACCATACTGACCATCACAAGCAGTTCAAAGAAATCAATGGCGGTCCAGGCTAACACCAGAGCAAGTGGACTTGCAGCGGTAATGGCGAAAATGCCTAGGCTTCCTAGCCCTAATACACCTCCCCAAGTAACACCTGCAATTTCTGCGTCCTTACGCGATACCGATAATACGATAACCGCGA
Organism: Longilinea sp.; assembly: GCA_035560875.1. Lineage (GTDB taxonomy): Bacteria > Chloroflexota > Anaerolineae > Anaerolineales > Anaerolineaceae > DATMYN01. The sequence continues at coordinate 1,127 of DATMYN010000149.1, forward strand.
ATAATACAGCTCCCAGAGCGGCTGCATATGGCCAGGCTGGTGCATCCAATTGGAAAGAAATCGATACCGGATCATTGCCAATGGGGATCCAGTTTGTTGTACCGAATACATGAAACCAATTTAACGGAGCAAACAGAAGGAACAACCAGGTAAGCAAAGCCACACCGGCAGCTACTAACCAGGCATACCCAATTGGTATCTTTAATCGGCGGAGTATACCCACCGCTATACCACCGAGTAAAAGTAATCCAACTGGTATCAGTAATAACATAAAGGCCTAATTTTGATAGGAAAAAGGATCACGTGAAAGGAATTTTCCCATGCCCGGTTTTCCGAGCCATTGATTGTGTTGAACTATGATCTTGCCGCGCAGGAAAACCGTTTCCGGCATACCCTGTAATGCCCATCCTTCATACAGATTGTAATCGGTCCGATGCTGAGCAGTCTGAACGCCATATTTTACCTGACATTCAGGATCCCATATTACAATATCCGCATCCGATCCCGGAGAAAGACATCCCTTGCGTGGGTATAAGCCGAAAATCCGTGCCGGGGTTGTGCTGCACAGATCCACAAACCGGCTGGGAGATATTTTACCCTGACCAACTCCGTATGTCCAAAGGATCGGAAGCCGGTCGCCCACCCCAGGTAAACCGTTGGGAATCTTGGTAAAATCCCCAGCGCCTAATTCTTTTCCGGGTATGGCAACAGGCTTGCCTTCAAATAAAATCGGTTTTGTTCCGTCATAGAAAAATGGGCAATGATCTGTGGCAACGACTTGTATTTCACCATTCATAACACCTTGCCACAAGCGGGCATTATCGACCTTTTTTCGCATCGGCGGAGAGCAGACCCACTTAGCCCCATCCGGTCGTTCCAGATCTTCTTCTGAAAAGAACAAGTACTGGGGACAGGTTTCTCCCAACACCTTGATCCCATGCTCGCGGGCATAGGTAAGTTGATCCACTTCACCAGCGACATTCATATGCACAATATACAAGGGTGCCTTTGCCTGAGCGGCCAGGGCAGCCCCCCGCAATACGGCTTCTACAGCCCCCCAATTCGGGTGGGAGCGTGCGTGCCATATTGGTTGTGTATGTCCTTGGGCTTTGATCTCAGAGGTCAACAAATCGATGACATCCCCATTTTCCGCATGCAGCATGGTCAATATTCCATTTTCACCCGCTTTACGCAGTACCTGGAAAATTTCCCCGTCCTGAAGGCGTAAGCGGCCATTGTAAGCACTGAAAACCTTAATACTGGATATTCCATTAGATAATAAACCAGGCAGCTCCTTGGCAACCTGATCATCCCAATGGGTTATGTTCATATGGAACCCAAAATCAACCGCAGCCTTTGGGCCTGCCTTCTCCATCAGGTCTTCGATGCAAGCTGTTAACGGGCGTTGATCATGAGAAACAAAATCAATAACAGTTGTTGTGCCGCCAAAGGCGGCTGCTTTTGTGCCTGTATAGTGATCATCGGAGGAAACGGTTCCAAACATGGGAAGGTCGAGGTGGACATGTGCATCCACACCTCCAGGAAGAACATACTTCCCGGCTGCATTCAAGATCTGCGTATCTGCGGAAACCGGCAAGCCACTCCCCTGAGCCGTGATCCTTTCTCCGTCGATCAGCAGGTCAGCTTGATATTGCTCAGCAGCAGTAACGAGAGTTCCATTCTTGATCAAGATTGCCATGGTTACGGCCTTCAATCCAAATTGTACTCAGGTGAGGATTCACGCAATTGGTTGAGCTGACCCAAAAACGCCAACAATTGTGGGTCAAGGGGAAAATCCGGGAGTTGGTCAGCGTGATAATCACCGCCCGCCAGGGCACGTTCACGCAAGGATTTCCATAGTAAAGAACGCTCTTCGTCCTTTACTGCCAGATCATGTAATGTTTGGGCAGTTTGTAGATGAGCGCCGGTGGTATAGAGAAAAGTTAGCCTTTTCCATTCGATGGCTTTGATCGGCTTAGGGAGATGGATCAGTGATCCCAACGAGATCTTGTAATATTCTTCTTTGGCACGTGGGTGGTCCAGTTCATCTTGCAACAGATCTGCACGGGTGGTTAATTCGTGTCCTTGTACGGGAGCAATGTATTCTATGAGCCAGCGATGATCTTCGCCAAAAGCAGTTGTTTGAAAAAAAGCCAGATAATCCACATCAACGATCTTGGGAGCGTACCGTAAAGGGATTCGATACCAGCCCAATAAACGGGCAATCTCCAAATCGCGCCGTTGGGTCATAACGGCAACCAATATGAGGGCTTCAGGATCCGGGAATGCAGAAATCATCGTTTATGATAGTACCATAAAAAAGTGTTGAGGATGTGCAGAATTGGCCCTATTCTTTTACAATTTATGACGAATTGTAAAAAATTGGACCCATAACCGTTCCATTTGGTTATAGGTCCAATCAATCAAATAACTTTAAGAATTACTTTTTCAGTAATCCAGTACGACCGTTGAATTCTTCGATCAAGGCGTCGATTTCATCAGTCTGACCCTGAACATCGGTCCAGTAAGTCGGTTCATACCATTGCTCTTGGATTTCCTGGTAGGTTCTGCCTTGCT
>DATMYN010000150.1:0-9591 GCA_035560875.1 Longilinea sp.
TCCAGGGTTATATAGCAGCTTTGGTCGATATTATATAGTTTTCTATTCGAATAACGCTTGATATGCACCATAAGGGAATTGTACAACAATACAGGGTGTAACAGTAAAAGGTACGAGAGAAATGAGGATGTCTTTCGTACCAATCATGATTTTTTATTTCTTGGTAGTGGCGGGTTCTAAACCCGCCACTACTTATCCGTCTCTATATCTGATTTTTTTAGAGCAGTTCATTGTTGACGGGTACATGCTGTAAAGAGCTTACTCTTTCTTGGCAGCCTTGAGCTGTTCCACCATCTTGGTCAATTCGGCGATGCGGTTGTTGAGGGCATCAATATCGGCTTTGGTCACGCCTGCCGCTTGCGGCCGGGTGGCTTTGGCTTCGCGTTCTTTCACCATCTTTTCACGGCGGTCGAGCATCTCATGCATCAATTGGCGCGCATCTTTTTCCGCCAATTCACCGCGTTCGGCCAAGCGATTCACAAAGTTTTCCATCTCTTCCTGGGCAATGACGGTCGCTCCGATGGAAGCCAACATCATTTTGCGGGCCAGGTCATAAAAAGGGGTGTGCTTTTCGGTTGTTGATTTGTTATCCGTAGTCATTAGAACCTCCATAAGGTTGCTTGTAAATTGATAACGCAACGCGTTATAGAGATAATATAACGCACTGCGTTATAAAAGTCAAGACCTGTTCGCTGGCTGAGCTTGTCGGAGTCGGCGAAATTGATACAAGTCAAGTAGGGGTGAAGCATCCGGTTTGCAATTTCCTTTATTGATCAGAATTTCCTCTGGATGCTTCGCCCAATCCACAAAACATTGCCACATCTACTGATCTCTTTACCTCATCAGGTAAAACATTAAAACCGAACGCGTTCGATATTGTTTTTCTGTTTTTGTTGTATAATCAACCTTTGCAGGTACTAAGAGACATTTACGTAGAAATTCGGGATGTCTTTCACGTGACATCCTCCCCAATATCCTGTATAAGGATAAAAAGAGTCTATAAATTACCACTGCTTCCAAGGAGGTCATTTCATGGTGTACATCCTGTGTGTGGTGGGTGTACTGGTGTGTGCGATACAGGCCATACGCTCCAAACGATTGATCGTAGCTGCGTTATGGCTGGCAGGTACCAGCGCTTTAACTGCGCTCTTGTTGTACTTGCTTGGCGCACCAGATATCGCCGTGGTTGAGCTGAGTGTAGGGGCGGGATTGGTAACGGTGTTGTTCGTCTTCGCCATTAATATTGCCGGTGAAGAGAATCTGCCGTCGGTCCCAGCCGTTCCACGTTGGCTGACATGGCTATTTGTCGGTATTACCGTGATCTTGGTGGGTTGGTTTGCCTGGCAAGGTTTACCGGATCGTTTAGCCATCGTTTCTGAAGGTAATTTTAACCTTACCCTCTGGCAAGACCGGCGCATTGATCTGCTCCTGCAGATCGTGCTCCTGTTCTGCGGATCGCTAAGTGTCTTAGGGTTGATGGCTGAAGAGACTCCCCATCTCCAAGAAAAGGAGAAGGACGCATGACCTTCAATATTCCCCTGATCGTATTGATCGCCGTGCTTGGGCTGTTAGGGATTGGGTTATATTGTTTGTTGGCCTCCCGCAACCTGATCAAAGTAGTCGTTGCGCTTCAGATCATGGTCAAAGGCGCGATGCTGCTGTTGGTCTTGGTCGGCCGGCTGCGCAACCAAATCCCCCTGGCCGAAAGCATGGCTTTTACCGTGATCGTCGCGGATACCATCGTTGCGGTGGTCGGATTAGCTCTGGCTGTTCAGATCCGGCGCCATTTTGGCACGCTGGATATCAAAGCTTTGACGACTCTCAAGAGGTAACCCATGGCATACACACTCATTCTTCTTGCGATTGGTTTGCCCTGGGTTGGTGCTTTGTTGGTGTGGTGGATCGGTGATAAACACACCAAAGCCCAGCATACCCTGGCGGTTGTTTTCGCTTTGGCGGCTGCTGCCGCTTCTGTCGCATTACTGCCTTCTGCCAGCCCTCAAATCGTCTTCTCCCTCCCGGCCGGCGATGCCTTTGGTGATTTCACCTTTGTGGCCGACGGCCTGGGTGTCTTTTTAGCCGTTGTGGCTACCGTGATCGGCTCTTTGGCTGTGATCTTCTCCATAGATTATATGAAGGGTGAGAAGCAGCTTGGCCGCTATTACGCCTTTGTATTGTTTTTCATCGGGGCCATGGTCGGTTTGGTCCTCACCAGCAACCTGCTGCTCATGTTCGTCTTCTGGGAGATCACGGCGTTGTGTTCCTATGCCTTGATCGCCTTCCATAATGACGACCCCAAAGCGGTCGCCGGTGGTATCAAAGCCCTCATCATCACTCAAATTGGCGGTATCGGGTTGCTATTGGGAGCCTTGCTCTTAAAATCCAATACCGGCAGTTATGATATCAATGCTTTATTGGCCGACCCAAGCCTGCTTGGGCCGCGTTCATTAGCTGTGATGGCTTTTGGCGCCTTGATCGCTGCGGCTGCCAAGAGTGCTCAATTCCCCTTCCAGACCTGGTTGCCCGATGCCATGGAAGCCCCCACCCCCATCAGTGCCTTGATCCATGCGGCCACCATGGTGAACGCCGGCGTTTACCTGCTGGCGCGTTTTTACCCGGCCTTTGCCGGTGTGCCCGGATGGCGGGAAGCCGTCATGGCGGTCGGTATGATCACTGCCTTAATGGCAGCACTGATGGCCTTGGTTGCCAACGATCTCAAACGGGTTTTGGCTTATTCCACCGTCAGCCAATTGGGTTACATGGTCTACGCAGTTGGAACCGGCGGGATTTTTGCCAGCCAGTTCCATCTTTTCAGCCATTCCATCTTCAAGGCTTTACTCTTCTTGGGCGCCGGTGCGGTGATCCATGCGGTTGGCACCCGTGATATGCGTGAGATGGGCGGGTTGGGCAAGCAAATGCCGTTTACCCGCTTTGTATTCATCATTGGTGCTTTAGCATTGGCCGGTCTGCCTATTTTGAACGGCTTCTGGAGCAAGGAGTTGATCCTTGAATCCGGCCTGGCCAACGGTCCGCTGTGGATGTATGTCATCATGGTGATCTCGGCCGGTTTGACCGCCTTTTACACCTTCCGCATGGTTTACATGGTCTTCTTTGGGAAACCTGCCTCGGAAAAACACGTACATGATGCCGGTCCGGCCATGAAAGTGGCTTTGATCCCCCTGGCGATCGGTGCCGTCATCAGCTTTTTAGCCGCCGGCTATTTCAGCCACCTGTTGAGCGATGCTACTTTACCCTACCACGGCGTGGAAGCCTTGCCGCTGCTGACCATCTTGGAAGAAGTATTCACCTGGCCGACGTTGGTAGCCTTGGCAGTCGTTGCGCTTGGGTTGCTTGCCTGGTGGCAGCGAGATAAGCTTGTTGGGCTGGGGAAAGCCCTAAAGCCCATTGGCTGGGCGGCTGAGCACAGCTTTGGTTTTGAAGCTATCAACAAGGGTATCGTCCGCTGTACGCAAGGCATTGCCGAAGCACTGCGGGTTACTCAAACAGGTTCTTTGGCTTGGAATGTAGTCGGTATTCTGGCCGGTTTGATCCTGGTCTTGGCCATTCTGGCGATAGGAGGCCGCTAACATGGAGGCTCGATTGGCACTTGGTTTATTGATCGCCATCCCGATCCTGGCTGCTCCTTTGATCTACCTGTTTGGCCGGATCGTTGTACTCAGTAAGGGAGAAAAGAGATCTCCCTCACCGGCCCGCTGGCTGGCACTGCTCGCTCTGGCTGCCGCCGGATACGAATGGTATCTGCTCTGGGTGGCATTCCAGGGTGGGGCTGCTCTTCCTTTGACAGTTGGGTCGATCACCATGCAGGCGGATGGGATCAGCATGCTGCTTTCCGCAGTGGTGCTGGTGCTGGGTTTCTTGGTGATCATATTCTCGGGACCCTATATGGGTGTCGACGTAGGTCAAGAAAAATTTTACGCCTTGCTCACCGCCTCCATCGGGGCGATCATCGGGCTTGGCTGCGCCACCGATCTCTTCAACCTGTGGGTTTGGTTTGAAGTTATGGCGGTGACAACCTATTTATTGGTCGCTTTCTACCGCAATCAGGCGTCCTCTTTGGAGGCTGGTCTGAAGTATGTGGTCCAGAGCGCCGTCGGATCGGTTTTCATCCTCATCGGCATCTCCCTGGTATTCCTTAACCTGGGCACGCTTTCATTAGCTGAGATCCACACCGCCGCCGGAGGCAACACTCCGCTGCTGGTAGCCGCCGGGGCTTTGTTCTTGATCGGTTTTGGCGTCAAGACTGCCCTGGTCCCCCTGCATACCTGGCTGCCGGATGCCCATTCGATGGCGCCCAGCGGGATCAGCGCCATGCTCTCCGGTATTGTGATCGAAGCCGGTTTGGTGGCTATGCTGCGGGCATTGGGCAGTTTGTATTTCACCAACGCAGCCTGGGGACCGATCATCCTGGGTTTTGCCGCCATCAACATGCTCTTTGGCAACCTGATGGCTCTCCGCCAGACTCAGGTCAAACGTATGCTGGCTTTCTCCAGCTTGAGCCACATGGGCTACATCCTGCTTGGCATCGGCTTTGCCATGACCTTTGGCATTGAAAATGGCGCCACAGGCGGTTTCTTCCACCTGATCAACCACGCCTTCATGAAAGGCCTGGCCTTTTTAGGGGCAGGCGCCTTCATGTATGTGCTGTTCATCAGCCGGGGAGACCACAAACCGTTGGAGTTGGAAGACTTGAACGGCGCCAGCAAACGCTACCCGTTGGCGGCTTTTGGGCTTTGTGTAGCCTTGTTGGCTTTAGGCGGTTTGCCGCCCTTCAGCGGTTTTATGTCCAAGATGCAGATCTTTTTGAGCGGGATTGAGAGTGCCAATGTGTGGGCGGTTGGGTTGGTCGTTTTCGCCGCCCTCAACAGTGTGCTTTCACTCGGTTACTACGCTCCGTTGGTGAACCGCATCTACCGGCTCGAACCCTCGCAGGCAGTCCAGGCTGGAAAGAAGATGCCGGTCGCATTCAGCATTGTGATGCTGATATTGGCTGCCGCCGTGGTCGTTTTGGGTGTTTGGCCGAACCTGATAACCATGATTACTCAACCTGCCGGCGCCAGTTTGATGGCGTTATTTGGCCTATAAAAGGAGAAAAAAATGGATTGGCTGCTTTCTCCCCCTGTCGCCTTCTTGGCGTATATCCCGTTGGTGCTGATCATTTTAGGCATTGGCCGCTATCTGGCCGGCGCTGAACAGAAAACGGAAATGAAATCCAGCGTTTACGGCAGCGGTGAAGCCGCTCCGGTCAACATGGCTTCCCCCGGATATAAACCTTTCTTCATTGTTGCCTTCTTCTTCGCATTTCTTCATTTAGGAATGCTGATCTTAGGCACCGGCGAATTCAACTGGAGCATCGCTCCTTTTCTGATCGGCTTGATCCTGGCGCTGATCGCCCTGATCCTCGGATAAGCCTTATTGGTAGAAAAAGGAGAATGATCTATGGCTTTACAAATGGACACTCCCTGGATAAGGGCAATGAATAAAATCAAAACCTGGGCGCGTATCAACAGCCCATGGTTGGTGCATTTCAACAGTGGTTCGTGCAACGGTTGTGATATTGAGATCCTGGCGACCTTGACCCCCCGCTTCGATATCGAACGCTTCGGGATCAAGCTGCAAGGTTCTCCCCGCCATGCGGATGTGCTGATCTGCACCGGGCCTGTAACCCGTCAGGCGAGAGACCGTCTGAAAAGGGTTTACGAACAAATGCCAGAGCCAAAATTTGTGGTGGCCGTCGGTTCATGCGGTATCTCGGGCGGCGTTTTTCAGGGCTGTTATAACATTGAAGGCGGGATCGATGAAGTGATCCCGGTGGATGTTTTCGTGCCCGGCTGCCCTCCCCGCCCCGAAGCCATCATCTATGGTGTGGTTCAGCTTCTCAATAAATTGAAAGGTCCGGCTGAACTGCCGGCGAAATAAGGAGAGACCCTAATGGAAACCACACAAATGCTTGAATCAATTGAAAAAGTATTGAAGCCTTTTGCGCAAAGCTTTAACCGGCCTTCGGCTGAACGCTTGGATGCTGTTGTAAAAGCCGAGGATTTGAAAGCCGCGGTCAAGGCAATGGTTGATGCCAAGTGGTTATACCTATCCACCATAACCGGGTTGGATATCCCGGCTCCGGCTGACCAGCCCGACGCCGAAGGGCATATCGAAGCCTTATACCATTTTTGCGAGGGTGAAGCCATCGCTACCCTGCGGGTCAGCGTACCCTACTCCCACCCGGTATTTCCTTCCGTATGCGAATTTATGCCCTCCGCCACTCTGGGAGAACGTGAATTGATGGAAATGTTTGGGGTTGTGGTCGAAAACACACCCAGCAACGAACGTCTGGTGCTGCCCGAAGATTGGCCGCAGGGCGTGTACCCCTTAAGAAAATCTTTTACCGGTTTAAACAAGGGATAAGGAGCAGCAGCCATGGAAAAAACATCTGACGGAAAATTTATCGTTCCTATCGGTGCCCAGCACCCGGCGTTGAAGGAACCCGGCCACTTTGAGTTCGCCGTCGAGGGCGAGATCGTCGTCGGGGCATCCGTACGCTTGGGGTATGTCCATCGCGGCATTGAAAAGGGTTGTGAGAACCGCAACTGGATCCAGGCCATGTATCTGACCGAACGGGTCTGCGGTATCTGTTCACATATCCATGCCACTGCCTTTGCCCTGGCAACCGAGAAGTTAGCCGGAGTGGAAGTACCTGCCCGTGCCCAGGCGATCAGGGTATTGATCAGTGAACTGGAACGCATTCACAGCCATATGTTATGGCTGGGTGTGGCTGCCCATGAAGGCGGCTTTGACACCTTGTTCATGTACAGTTGGCGCGACCGTGAGACGGTGATGGATCTGTTGGAGGCCGTGACCGGTAACCGGGTGAACTACTCTGCCAATGTGATCGGCGGGGTCAAGTTCGATATCAGCCCGGAACAAAAGGAAACCATCCTGAAAGGGATCGAGTTCCTGGAAGAACGCAGCCAACATTACATGGAAGTGGTCACAACCGATGAGACCTTCACCGGCCGGACACGCGGGATTGGTACCATGCCCTATGATGACGCCATCCGCCTCGGGGCAGCCGGTCCGACCCTGCGGGCCAGCGGTGTAGCCCGCGATGTACGCACTGATTCACCCTACGCCGGGTATAAGTTGTTCCCCGTGAACATTATCACCGATACAGCCGGTGATTTGGATGCACGCTTTATTGTGCGCATCAAGGAATTGTTTGAAAGCTACCGCTTGGTACGCGAGATCCTGGATAATTTACCGGAAGGTGAATTGAGCATCCGGGTTCCCCGCCGTATCCCCGCCGGTGAAGCCATCCAACGGGTTGAAGCGCCGCGTGGCGAACTTTTCTATTTTGTGCAAAGTGAAGGCGGAGAGAACCCATCCCGGGTCAAGATCCGCACCCCAAGCCTGTTGAACTGGGCTTCCATCACCAACTTTGCCCCCGGTCATAAGCTGGCAGATATGCCGATGATCCTGGCCGGGATCGACCCCTGTTTCTCGTGCAATGACCGCATGATCACTGTGCGGGATGTGCGCACCGGCCAGGTGAGTAACCTGGAAGACCTTAAAATAAGATAGGAGCGAGTGCTGCTGATGAATAATCTCACTGTGCCTCCTCTGCTTGCGCTGCTTGTATTCCCCGGCGGGCTGTTCCTGCTGGCCAGCGGCCTTGTATATGAGTTTGTCGATCGAAAATTGATCGCTCGTTTTCAAAACCGGCAGGGACCGCGCTGGTTCCAGCCGCTGGCTGATGTGGTCAAATTGCTGGCCAAAGAAGAGATCACTCCCTCAGGAGCAAGCCGCGGCTTGTTCATCATTCTGCCCGTGATCGCTCTGACCGCAGCCCTGACGGCGGCATTGTATGTACCGCTGGCTGGGTTTGCCCCGTCCTTCAGCTTCAGAGGTGATGTGGTAGTGACCCTTTACCTGCTGAGTGCCATGACCTTGTGTTTGGGCTTGGCGGGGGCCAACACTGCCGACCGCTTCTCTTTGATCGGTGCAACCCGTACCTTGACCCAACTGTTCTCCTATGAAGCGCCTTTCCTGCTGGCGCTGCTGGGTCCGGCCATTGCCGCCGGTTCATGGCAGATCAGCGAGATCAATACCTATGCCTCTGGGCAGTGGTGGATGATCATTACCCAACCCATCGGCTTTTTGATCGCCATGGTGGGTTTGATGGGAAAGTTGGAACTTCCCCCCTTTGACGCCCCGGAAGCTGAAACGGAAATTGTAGCTGGTGCCCTTACCGAATATTCCGGTCGGGGTTTCGCCCTCTTCCGCCTGGGTAAAGATGTTGAACTGGTGATCGGGTTAACCTTGATCGCCGCCTTCTACATGGGTGGTCTGGCTAATCCATTAGATTTCTTGTGGAAAACCCTGGTCCTGCTTCTGGTGGCCGCCGGTCTGCAATCCTTGTTTGCCCGGCTGCGCATCGATCAAACGGTGGGAATGTGGTGGCGGATTGGCGCTTTGTTAGGGCTGGTCCAACTACTGGCGATCCTGGTCGGCCGCTTTGCCGGCCCGTGGATCACCGGGTTATTTTAGGTAGGAGGTCCAAATGACAATTGGCGCCATGATCGGGGATATTTTCAAGTCACTGTTTAAAAAACCGGCGACCGAACAATATCCTTTCGTTAAAACAGCAGCTCCGATTGAACTGCGCGGCAAGCTCACCTATGATGCCAGCAAATGCACTGGCTGTATGATGTGCATGCGCGACTGCCCGTCTGATGCGATCGAGATCATTACGATCGATAAAGCGAGCAAACGCTTTGTGATGCGCTACGACATGGCCAAGTGCACATACTGCGCCCAGTGCGTGGTGAACTGCAAGTTCAAGTGCCTGGATATGTCGGATGAGATGTGGGAGTTGGCTTCAACTACTAAACAACCTTTTGAAGTTTTCTATGGCAGGGAGGAGGACGTTGCAGCCCTCCTGGAAAAACGATCTACAGAATGCCCTGAACCACCTGCCAACCCATCCTGATCCCATCAGGCTGGTAGTGGTAGGGGTGGGTAACGAACTGAACGGTGATGATATGGCCGGGATGAGCGTGGTGCATGCTATGCATGCCCAAGGCTTCTCCCGGCCGAATGTGTTAATCCTCGCGGGGGCTACCGCTCCTGAAAACCTCACCGGCGCCATCCGCCGCTTTGCTCCCCAGGCAGTCTTGTTCATTGACGCTGCCCAAATGGGCGAAGAGGTAGGTGCCATCCGTTTTTTGGATGCCAGCCAGGCTTTAGGGGTGGGCATCTCCACCCATACCCTGGGCTTGGAAATGATGGCCGGCTATCTCAAGGCCGAAGTGGGCTGCGATTGCTGGGTGCTCGCCATCCAGGCGGGGGAGACCATGGTCGATACCCCCATGTGTGCCGCCGTTGCCGCGGCAGTGGCAGAAGCCTGCGCGGGGATCATCGATGTTATTTGACAACAAATCCAAATAAGAGATTTGTAGGGCGGGTTCCAAACCCGCCCCTATCCATCTTGTTTTACACTATGATTTCTTTTGTATTTGCACTCAATTAAAGATGTGTTGGGCAAACCCGCCACCTCGATTGCCCCCTTCCTTTAGG
>DATMYN010000151.1:0-2387 GCA_035560875.1 Longilinea sp.
GGCGGAATGGGTTTCCCCGATTGCCGATAGCTGGATCCCCACGATATTAGAGAACCAGGAGAAGATATCCTATACCTACCGTCCTTGGGGATGGCTCAATCAGAATGACCCGCAGGCCTATCTAGGTCTGGTATTCAACCCCCAAAACGATCCCATCGAAAATTCGGTCCAGCGCATTGGGGAATTAAACCTGTTGATAAATCCGGTCAACGAATATGCCGTTGTTCAAACGGATACCGACATGATTGTATGTGAGGGGACATCAACCGGCGGGATCATCGAAATTAATTGCGATAACCCTGTTCCTGGAAATCTGGTAGTCCTGGAACATTATTATTCAGGATGGACAGCCGAGGTTAACGGCAATAGGGTCGAGTTCGAATATAGCCCCTGGTTGAGCATAGATCTTCCGCCGGGTGAAAACCACATCCGGTTTGTCTATCGACCTTGGGATGTATGGATCGGCCTCATCCTAACCTTGCTCGGGATCGGCTTGTGTATCTATTTATCCAAATCCCATTATCTGGATCCGACAAACCAAGATCAATCGCCGGAAGATACTTCCTCGTGAGAGCGGCGTAAAGCAGACCAATCGATTGGTCCATCGGTAAACCGTTTCTCCAACCTCGGCAGGACAACATCCGACCAGGCTTCGTAAAAGTAGCGCTGAGCCTTATCCCACACTTCTCCCTGCCCCCAGCCATCATGCACCAGCACAACGGATGTTCCGCCTGTCCGATGGGGTATCAAATTAACGGTTACATGAGTGCGTTGGTCAAGTAATTCGATCATATCAGGGGGACTGTTCCAGGTAAAACTAAGCATGTTGGGTTCTTGATAACCCAGCACATGGCAATCTTCAGCTCCCCGCTCCCCAATTTTGGCTTCCGGAAAAAATAACACCTGCATGATCCCGTTTTTCCTTAACTCGATCACACACTTCGGCGCCAAAAAGGATTCCAATCCTGCGTTGGTTGTCCAGGTTTGCCAGACCGCATCAATACCGGCTGGGATCACCCGCTCGGTGCGGATATGGCGGTGAGAAAATGGTCTTGGTTTCATAATAAAATGACCTGACAGCATAGATCTATCAGGTCATCTCCTTTCATGATCGCAATTGATTAATAGGTGATCTTGCGCGGCATTTTTTTAGCCTGATCGATCCAATCCTGGACTTTTTCCAGGGTTGGAAGCTGGCGGACGAGTTTCTTGGCTTTGTTGACTTCCTCCAGCTTGGCAAATAAATGATCTGCCTTACGGGTAGCCAGTTCCGGGATCGTATCTACACCGGCTTCTTCAAGCAAGTCGGCATACTCTGAGGCAACACCTTTAATGCGGAACAGGTCCATATGGTTGATCCATTCCAAGATCAATTTATCGCTGATCCCGGAAGCTTCACTGATCTTCTTACGGCCTGCTGGGGTTGCACCTTGTTCCAATAATGCTTCCGCAGTAGGGATCCCGGCGGCTTTTAGTTTTGTTGCGTATTTTGCACCAATACCTTCGATTTCTGCCAATGTAGTCATTCTTCCTCCTAAGAACAAATAGTGTGTTTCTATTTTAGTCCGTACTGAAAAAAAAGCAACTTCTGAAAGGATTGTGGTATAATTTCGCCGCTTGATAGGACGATGATCGAGCACTCGGAGAGGTAGCGCAGTCTGGCCTAACGCGCTCGCCTGGAAAGCGGGTATACCGAAAGGTATCGTGGGTTCAAATCCCACCCTCTCCGCCAAAAAGCCAGCGGTTTATCAACCGCTGGCTTTTATTTTGATCACACCGAGATCCACAAAATCTCATAAGGCTGCATGACTATCTTTTCAGACAAATTGACATTGCCTTTTCTTTCAATGCTAGAAAATAATACATCTCCTGTTTTGGTTTGGTCCAATTGAACCGAACAGATCTTATCCGACATATTTTGCACGCAAATTACGCATTGATCATCAATTGATCGCGAAAAAATAAGTGCGTTTACATCTTGGGATGGAATATCTTGATAATCTCCCTGCAGTAGGGCTTTATTACTTTGGCGGGCATTCATGATCCGCCTGTAATAGGATAACAGAGAGTGTTTATCCTTCTCTTGGTCAGCCACATTGATACCGGCAGAGAAATTTGGGTTTACCGGCAGCCAGGGGGTAACGGGTGGGAGACAAAAACCCGCCTGGGGCGTGTTTGACCACTGGTGCGGCGTGCGGCATTTATCCCGCCCTTCGTGAGCCCCTACCAGAGCTGCCTGTTCCGGAGCTGAACCCATCACGCGCTTATCCAATTCAAAATAGCGTAATGCCAGTGAATCGCGGAATTGCTTGGGGTCACTAAACAGATAATCGCTCATCCCGATCTCTTCGCCGTTATACAAAACCGGAGTGCCTTTCAGACCCAGT
>DATMYN010000152.1:0-3342 GCA_035560875.1 Longilinea sp.
GAGACAGGGTATATGGTATAGCCGGTTTAATTCAAAAAAATCCCCCTCAAACAGTTGATTCCGTATCAGAACTGCTGGGTTACCCGTTTTGGGATTATATGGAAATAGGGGTCACTTATCGAAAATATAGAGGGCTAAGACGCTCAACCGGATCGTGCGGTTTGGCTTGAACCCGGCTTGTTGACACAGTGAAATGATCTTTTCGCCTGCTAGTCTATGTTCGCGCGGCGGACCAACCGGTTGGTCTTCATCCGGCCATTCCAAGATCGCCAGGCGGCTGCCGGCCACCCGATACGCTTCCCGTAAAGCCGCCGGGGTATCATCGGTCTCATGGAGCAGTAACCCCATAAAAACCAGATCAAAGGTCACACCGTGGAAGGGTAGACTTTCAGCTGTGCTTTCAAAAAACTCTCCGGCAGGAACATACTGCCGGGCTGCCGGCAGCATTTCAGGGTTCACATCTATACCGGTTACTTGCAGTCCTATGCCTGAAAATTGTTCGGCAAATACTCCCGACCCTGTCCCAATATCCAAAACCGTATGGACTTCAGCCAGGCCTTCAAGCGAAAGACTGACCACCCTATCTACCTCCATGCGGGCGATCCTTTCAGGATCGCGCAGCCGCTCGATGTCTCGATTAAACCTGCGTTCATGCATATGACCTCTGTGTTACAAGGATTTTAAAATCATGATCCAACTCGTTGAATTTTCCGTCTCAATTCGCGATACAGCCTTTGGATAAGGGAATAAATTCGCAATGGCTGCCGGGGATAGAAAATGGCTGCGCATGAACACCATCTTTTCCGCCAAGGCAATTAGCTTGGTGCTAAAAAAGCGGTAATCCGGTTCTTCAATAACGATCATTCCACCTGGCTTCACCAGCCTGAATAATTCACGTGCGGTGGCGGCTTGATCCGTCACATGGTGAAACGCATCCACCATGATGATCCGGTCAAAAACGCCGTCCTCGAAAGGCAAAACTTCAGAATAGGAGCAGACCGGCTGTAATCCGGTTTTTTTTCGAACTTCCAAAACCATTTTAATGGATAGGTCGGCCACGACAATTAATCGTGGCGTTCCAACAAAGAATTGAGCCACCCTGCCGGTCCCCCCGCCCACATCCAGCAGCATACCGCCTTCAGGCGCATTGACCAATGACAGCATTTTTTCTGGAAGCTTGGGAGTGATAAAGCGTTCGTACAGCGGTGCGAGAAGACCAAAATGATCAATAACTGGTTTCAAGTATTTTTACCTTTAAAACCGAAAAGGAAATCCAACGCCCTATTTGGGGGCTGTCGGTCCTAATGGAATATCCACAAAATTCTTCCATTGTCTGCAGACCAGAGTACTGGAATTAAGATATGACCTTTAACCCAAACACTTTACTGCAGTAGAGACTTTACCTCTTCCAGCAACTCGTCGCTCATGAAGTTACCCTTTTGCATCAGCGCCTGAATCTGGCCTTGCAGGCGGGTCTTTTCCGCCGGGGTCAGTTCTTTAGCCGTCGATACGATCACCGGTATCTGGGCTGTAGCGGGGTTGGTCTTAAGCACATCCAACACAGCAAACCCGTCCACTTCCGGCATCATCAAATCCAGGATGATCAGATCGGGATGTTCCTTTTTGACCAACTCTAAAGCTTCGCGGCCGTTGACAGCTTCGAAGAAGGTGTACTCACCCTGTGATTGAAGGATCCGGCGGATCAAGCGGCGTGCATCCACCGAATCATCCACGATCACAACCCGTGGGAATCGTTCCGGTGATACATCATTGAGCGCAGCCAGCAGCCCTTCTTCACGCGGTTTATCCTCTTCATCTTTCGACATGGCTACATCTCGAGACCAGCCTGATCCCAGCGCCAGCGGTTCGGCCGGCATGGTGTGCCCGGAACAGGAGATCACCACCACATCGGATGGTTTGATCACCTCTGCCCGGATCAGCTTGAACACACCCGCAAAAGCCACCGCCGCAGCCGGTTCGGCAGAGATTCCCTCCAGCTTGGCCAAAATGTTCATAGCCCGGTAAGCCTCTTCATCGGTCACACTTTCGAACAAGCCGCCGGTTTCCTTAAACATGTTGCGCAGCAAGGTATACGTCCGCCCGGGGGTACCGGTAGCCAAAGTTTCGATGTGGGTCTTGGGATCATTTACCGGTTCGGCTACTTCTCGATCTTGCTGCCAGGCGTGCACCATGGGGGCGCAGCCTTCGGCCTGAATACCGGCGATCGCCGGAACACGATCGGTTAACCCCATTTTCACCATCTCACGGAACCCTTTACTGATGCCGATAGGACCCAAACCGCCGCTGATCGATTGGACGTACCAATCCGGTACACGCCAGCAGGCCTTTGAATCCTTGGGGGCGCCGCGCAGTTCGGTAAGTTGTTCGGCGATCTCAAAAGATATCGTCTTCATCGCTTCGGTGGAAGTGATGGTGCGCGCCCCGCGATCAAGGTACAGCCCGCGCTGTTCGGCAAATTCGGCCGCTATCTTTTTGGTCTCATCATAGGAGCCGGTCACTTTAACCACCTGGCTGCCGTACAGGGCAATTTCCCGCATTTTGACCTCGGGCACCAGGCTGGTAACAAATGCCCATAATTTGATCCCGGCTCGGGCGGCATAGGCCGAATAAGAGATGGCCACATTGCCGGTCGAAGCCGCCACCATTTCTGTGATGCCGGCCTCTTTAAGCGCCGCAATGGTCACCGCCGCCTGGCGGTCTTTAAAGGAGGATGTCGGCCCTTGGCGTTCATCCTTGATGAAGATGTTCGGGCAGCCCAGCATTAACCCCAGGTTCTCCGCCTGGATCATCGGGGTTCCGCCCTCGCCCATCTTTAAGACCGGGATGGGATTATGAATGGGTAATAATTCCTTATACCGCCAAAGGTCAGACCGGCGGTTGGCTAGTCGATCTCTGAAAATGAGGGCAATCTCATCATATGGGTATAACGCTTCACGCCACTGGCTGTTACATTTGGGGCATTGGACTTCATTAGGTAGAAATGAGGTTACGTGGCCGCAATCGATACACCGAATGTAAAAAGACATCATGGTTGTTCCTTAATGAATTACTTGGGCGCCGTTTCCGGTTCTACCGAAACAGGTCCCTCTATCACATTCTACCCCAGCATCCACAATTTCTCCACCGGGTGGTTATGTGGAGAGATTATTGCCGAGTATAAGGGTATTGTAATGGATATGAAGGTCAGAAAACATCGAAAAGGTCGTTTGTTTCTGTTCATCATACGGCTTTTTTTTGTCAGAGGTCTTTTTTAATCGTAATAAAGTGAATGTATGCGGGTTGTAAAAAATCGTTAATATCAAATCGAAACAACCCTATAAG
>DATMYN010000153.1:0-2547 GCA_035560875.1 Longilinea sp.
GTTATCCAATGTTATTTGCACCAAAAGAGAAAGCACAAGGTTTAGTAGAGTACGCGTTGATCCTTGTCCTAGTGGCCGTCGTCGTAATCGTCATCCTCGCCCTGCTCGGCCCCGCAATTGGCAAGATCTTCAGTGACATCACCGGCAGTATCTAAGGGTGATGGTAGTATCCAGTTTTTCTTAACCAAAAAACGGATCGGAAAGGCTCTGTATAGCAGAGCCTTTCTTATTAACAAGGTGGATTGAGTCGGCACATCTATTGCAACTAGTTTATTCAAGTTTTGCCGTATAATAAACGTGTACGTGCTAAATTGATCTTACCCTCAAATTGAAGGAGGTCCACATGGCAGCAGGTGGAAAGAAAAGCGGTCGAACGATCATATTTATTGCTGTAATACTGATCATCGTACTGGTGGCTGTGTATTTCGTTTTCTTGCGAGGTATGCTGAGCCCATCAGCAAATACAGTAGGTGATTCAGGTGCGGTTGTGATTCAACAAACTACACCAATGATCAATATTGTAATCACCACCCAAGCAATCCCGCGCGGCACGGTTATTTCGGAAAGCGTCCTAACCACAATCCCCTTCCCGGCCGATCAATATGTTCAAGGTACTTTTTACACTGATATTGTTCAGGTCATTGGTTTACGCTCTCGTTATGACCTGGAAGCCAGTGTGCCCTTGACCCCATCAATGGTGGTTGATGCTCCCATGGGATCCTTGGCATCCTTCCAAATCCCAACCGGGATGACAGCCTACCCTCTTACCATCTCCCAGAACACTGCGGTGGCATACGCCCCCCAAGCTGGCGATCACGTAATGATCATTGGCTGTATGCTTCTGGTGGATCTGGACACTAGTTTCCAGACTGCGCTTCCCAACTACACGGCTAATGTGATGGCTCCGGGGATTGGTGAAGCAGGCACTTCGGTAACAGCCGGCATAACATCCGGCGGTGTGGCATCAGCGGAAGGTCGAATTGAAGTAGACCCTACCATGAACTTGCCCATCTATGTTCTACCGAGTGAAAACAACCAACGCTCACGCTTGGTGTGTCAAACCGTGATCTCGGATGCGACCATACTTCAGGTCGGTCAATTCCCATTGGATGGTTCATTACCATCAACCACCACATCGGACCCTGTAGTCACAACGGACGGAACCACCGCGGAAGAGGCCACCCCAATTCCGACGGTCATGACCGTTATCGTGACTCCCCAAGAAGCAGTGATGTTGGATTACATGGTCAATGCCCGAATACAGCTCAGTATGGCTCTGCGCGGTGCCGGTGATCTGCAAGCGATCAATACTGAATCGGTGACTTTGCAGTTCCTCATGGATCAACGAAATATTCAATTGCCTGCGAAACTTCCCTATGGTCTCGAACCACGGATTGATTCGCTGCAACTGCCTCAATAACCTAACATGATGAAATGGGGGGCTCTCTCTTAATCTTGAGAGCCCCCTGCAATGCTTACAGGAGGCATAATGCCATCTGGTGAAAAATATAAAGTTCTAATTGTCGATGATATTGCTGAGACTCGCGAAAACCTCAAACGGATGTTGTTGTTCGATCAGTCCATTGAGGTAGTGGGGACTGCACGTACTGGCAAAGAGGCAATTGAAGTTTCCACCCAGGTGAAGCCCGATGTAGTTCTCATGGATATCAATATGCCGGATATGGATGGTATCGCCGCAACGGAAGCCATCCGTAAGAAAACCCCATGGATCCAGATCGTGATCCTATCCGTGCAAAGTGACGCAAATTACATGCGCCGGGCGATGTTAGCCGGTGCACGTGACTTTTTAACCAAACCTCCCATGATCGATGACCTGACCGGCGCTATCCGCCGGGCGGGTGTCATGGCACAAGAAGAACGCACGAAAGCCTCGCAAACTTTCACTACCAGTGCATCCGGGGTAACCACCGGGCCTGGTTCTCAATTGATCGATCGCGGAAAGATCCTTGTGGTTTACAGCCCTAAAGGCGGTACGGGAGCCACAACGATTGCTGTAAACCTGGCGATCGCCCTAAAAACAGATGAAAACAAGGTTGCTCTGGTAGACGCCAACTTGCAATTTGGCGATGTAGCAGTCTTTTTAAATGAACAAGGTAAAAACACCATATTAGATCTGGCTCCGCGTGTGGATGAGCTTGACCCGGATGTGATCGATGGTGTAATGGTCGAACATCCAACCAGCCATATTCAAGTGCTTGCCGCTCCCCGACCAGAAAATGCGGAACAAGTCAGCGGTGAGCAATTTGGCAAATTGTTAGGGTTCATGAAAAAGATGTACGATTACACCATCGTCGATACCCCTTCATACCTGACAGATGTTGTCTTGGCAAGTATCGAAGTCGCCGATGGGATAGTTCTTGTAACAACCCAAGAGATCCCTGCCATCAAGAATATTAACCTTTTCTTGAACCTGGCCGATCTATTGAAGATCTCGCGAAGCCAAATCTTCTTTATCATGAACAAATATGATAAACGGATCGCCATTACGCCGGAAAAAGTTGGAGAAAGTCTACGCCAGGAAATTGT
>DATMYN010000154.1:0-2310 GCA_035560875.1 Longilinea sp.
AACCGGTACCCCCCGAAGGAACGGTGACGATTGACTATATGGGCAATTCAACCATCCTGATCACCGCCTCGGATGGCACCCGCATCATTTGCGACCCGTATAATACCCATCCGGCTGGGCTCATCTCCTTCCCGCGCGGGCTGAGTGC
Organism: Longilinea sp.; assembly: GCA_035560875.1. Lineage (GTDB taxonomy): Bacteria > Chloroflexota > Anaerolineae > Anaerolineales > Anaerolineaceae > DATMYN01. Next base: position 149 of record DATMYN010000154.1, read on the forward strand.
CGATGCCGTAACCATTAGTCATTCTCACCCCGATCACAATAACAGCGGGATCATTGACGGATCCCCGGAAGTCCTCAGGGCTGTAGGGGTTTACCAATTCGGCATCGTGACTATTACCGGGTATGATGGACGCGAGGGTTCCCCAGGGGGACCATCCGATTTGCGTAATATTGTATTTGTCATTCAAATCGGGGATATCAAGATCGTGCATTTGGGCGATTCGGGTGTGATCACCGACCCCGCCACCCTGGCAGCCGTACAGAATGCGGATGTCATCTTTACCAATATCGATGGATACGTATTGCAAACCCGTGATCTGTGGCCGTTCTTGGAATCGATCCAAGCACGCACCTATATACCTGTTCATTTTACCAACGCCGGCTTTGATGGTTGGCAAGGCGCACCGACATTAGAAGCGTTCCTGGCCAACGTACCGGACGATCTGCCGGTGGTGACCTTTGACGGCGTCATCCAGGTGACAGCCAACATGCCCCGCCAGGTAGCCGGCGTGACCCCTTCAGGTTTACGAGACTAAACTATTCTCCGCAGGCACACTCCAGCGCTTCCCAAACACAGGGAGGCGCTGAGTGATTCTATGGCATAATTGTTCCACGATCATTCAAGGATCAACGAACCTATGACCAACCAAACAAATACATCCCTTTTCTTCCCTGACCTCGAAACAGAGCGCTTGCTGTTACGCCAATTGACCTTCGAGGATACCGAATTCGTTTTCAAGCACTTCAGCGATCCCCAGGTGACCCAATACCTGATGGATGAACCACCCGTAGCGGATCGTGATGAAGCGCGTGGGATCATCAGCTTTTTCATGGACCCCGAGGGAAAACGGCAAAACCGGTGGGGGTTGGTGCGTAAATCCGACCAGCGTATGATCGGTACGATCGGCTTTCACCGTTGGGAAAAAGCCTACCACCGTTGTGATATCGGTTATGACCTGAGCCCCGATTGCTGGGGACATGGGTATATGAGTGAAGCCTTAAAGACCGTTCTGCACAGCGGGTTTGACAGAATGGACTTACACCGCATGGATGCCTATGTGTACACCGGCAATCCGCGCTCGTATGGATTGCTGGAAAAGTTCGGGTTCAAAAAAGAAGGTCTGCTGAGGGATTATTTTTTCTTGAACGGCAGCTATTATGACCATTATTTGTTTGGTTTGCTGCGCCGCGACTGGGAGGTGTTACAGTCATGAGTTTTTTTAGCAAAGAGGGCTTTCTAAAACGCCGGTTGGAGGAATGATGTCAAAGGTTGATTTTCAGAAAATAGGTTGGCTTGCACCCTGGTTCTTCTCCCTCTCCGGGTTGGAGAGTGAACTGCGCCGCGAGCTTTCTCCCGCCCATGCGTTGTTCCAGGTCAAAGCGCTGGCGATTGCCAGGCGTAAAGACGATGATGATGTCTTATTCCTCCTGCCTGAACACCAACCTCCCCTGGCGGTGGTGCACCTGACCTGGCACCGCGAGGTCAAAGCGGATTGGCCCTTCACGACGTTTTACGCTTCCATCGAGGATTTCATTGAGCAGAGAATGAAACCGGATCATTATACGCACGCTGCAGGGAAATAAGGACTTTTCTCAATGAATACCATCGCGCAAGAAATATCCCACCCGGATTTCGATCTGAATGGGTTCGTGGATACGGCAATCCAAGATAAACAGACCCGGGATGAGATCATCCGGCAGATGGTAACCAACCAGGATATTATGGTGTACTACCACTGCTACTATGTTATTGCCCAAGCCAGCGCAGACAGGCCCGACATGTTTTACGCCTACTGGCCGGAAATGGCAGCGTTACTGGACCACCACAATTCCTATCACCGCAATATTGGTTTGGAGGTCATCGCAAACTTGACCCGGGTGGATGAAAAAGACCTGTTTTCTGGTACCTTCGCCAGGTATTTTCAGCGTATCGGCGATGAAAAACTCCTCACCTGCCAGTACTGCATCCGCGGGAGTCAAAAGATCCTCAAACACAAACCACATTTAAAGGATCAAATCCTTCCCATCCTGCTGGATCTGGATAACCGCACCCGGTTTGAAAAGAAGAAAAAGGATTATTTAAAGGGGGATGTGTTGGATATACTCGCAGACAATATTAACGATGAAGCCTACCGATCGATTAGTATTGAATTCATTCTATCC
>DATMYN010000155.1:0-3275 GCA_035560875.1 Longilinea sp.
ACAATTTCCTCTCAGTATGGTTATCCCTTCCGGCTCTCATTCTCGTAATACAAGTTGCTCAAAAAATACATCCTGCGCCGTTCCTCTGGGAAGGAATAGTTGTGCGTATCCAGCATTAACCGCAAGAGGGTCGGGCGGGGCGGCAGGTTGTAACTGTGCCCGTCCGGCTCATCCAGGTGGATGTTGATGAGGTTGGTTAATTCCTTATCCAACCGGGCGGCAATGTACCCGATGTCGTAGAATGGCCCACCCCCGTCCTGGAACTCATGCCCCAGCACTCGCTGCGGTTCGATATAGGTGTTCATGCTCCATCCGGCGATCAAGCTTTGGATGATGGGTGCATTCCACACCTCAAAAGTATGCCCGCCCATTTCGAATTTCCGCTCGGGCTGGCTCATCCCTAAAAAGTAGCAGAATCCGTCTTTGGAATCGGCTGCGGTCACCGTTAATGGGAGTTGGATATCATTGAAAGTAAGCGACTCGGGATCCGAACAGCCGGTATAAGCGCTCAGCCTTTCATTAAAGAAGGCGCGTAATGGAGAGAGGTTCGCCCAACCTTTCCAAAAACGGAAAGGATTCACATTCACTCGGACGACTTTTTTCGGTTCGAGGCCGGCAATAAAACTTTCCAGGTCTTTCAAAGCGGTCTTGGCAGCCGGTTGGTACACTTCAGGGTGTTTTTGCGCTGCAATCTGCACGGCGTGGAAGAAACCGTTGATAACCCCGGCCGATACGCCGTACACCTGGCGGATCTCTCCGCCTTTGCGGCGCAGCCCTTCATCCACCGCCCCGGCAGCTACTAACCCGGCCAGAATACCGGAGAAACCGCCCGCCCCGTAGATCAGGTTGGCTGGCTGGTCAAAGGGGAATTCATCTGTTTGTCCGGCAAGCAAACCGCGGAATTTTTCCATCAACTCATCTTTATGGGCAGCCGAATCGCGCATGTTGGTGGCCGCTTCCGTGCTGCCCACATACGGCAGTTGGATGTGGTAAATCCCGGCTGCTTTTTTATTGTCATGTCGAAAATGGTTCGGCATCCTCTTCGGATTGGCACCACCAACATCCAGACAGCGTTTTTCTTCTACCTGCTGGATGTATTCTTCTGCCAGTAGCGCCTGGTTGCGTTCCACAAACGAGTGCATGATGAACGAGGAGGTGAGGAAATTGGTCTGCCAATCGCGCACATGCACATACGGTTTTGTACGCCATAAGGGCCGCGGGTCGTTGGCTTCCAGGTCGGTTATGATGGCGCCCAAGTCGGACATGGCAGGCCGCGTATCACGGTACCACTGCCCGTTCACCTGGGTGGGTTCGGTAGAGAGCAGGGTGCTTACCGCCGCGATGATGGCATCCGCCACCGGGGCATCTTGGGGCGGGCCGATATGCATGAAATGATATTGGAATTGGAGGGTATTATCCGGCGGACCAAAAAAGGTGGGTAAGCCGTCCTTATCCATGGCGATCAGATGTAACGGTACAGGTAATTCGGACAGCATTAAACCATCCTTACCGCACACATAAAACAGTTTTCCTTCGATCCAAAGACGTAAGGGGTCCAAATTATCGCGCCCATATTTCATCCACCAGGTAAAGGAACGGATATCCCGGCTGCGGGCGCCGGCCCAAAAACGACTGAAGATCTCGGGGATCTCTGCTCCTTTACCCCATTTTTCAGGGTCTCGTCGGGCCGATTCGGCCAGCGTAAAAGACAGCGCCGAAAGCACACCCCCGCTGGCTCCATACACCCTGCCCACCGCTGTGTTATCATCCAATAATTCAGGTACCTGTTCAAGCTCATTTTGGATAAAGACCCGGTCGCCGAGTTTGGCGGCTTGGAAAAGAAAACTGGTGGGTTTGGGCATGATTCCTCGAATTCTAGTGTAGAATTCCTTAAGTATAACCAACTTTTCTGGAGGAAAGATGAACAATCCTGAAGCAACCCAACAAGCCCTGGATATCTTACGCAGCGGCCAAAATTTTCAATGGTATGTGATCACCTTGTTTGCCCTTGTGGTCTATATCTATGCCACTGAGATCAAAGCGAAGAATTGGAAAGGAATTGCTGCTGGGCTATCCCTTTACATGGTTCACTGGCTGTTTGAGATCGGTAACGCCTTGATCCAGCACTTCTCCGGACATGCCCTCTGGACTGTCCCTACCGGCACAGCATTCTTACTTTTGGTCGGCGTGGGAATCGAACTTAGCTTCATGTTCTCGGTTGCCGGTTTGATCATGAGCAAACTGCTGCCCGACGACCCCAAGGTAAAGATTTTAGGCATTAACAACCGCATTTTCTTTGCCATCGTCAACGCCGCTCTGTTTGCATTCATTGAGATCTTCCTGGCAATGACCCCGGCCTTTGTGTGGGTTTATTCCTGGTGGGGTGCTCTCCCGGTCTTCATTACGGTCTATATCCCCTTCTTTGTGGTTTCATTCCTGTGCTACGATTGGAAACCCCGCACCCAGAAGATCGTTATTGGCAGTTTGTTTGCCGTCAATGTCCTTGCTTTGATCATCTTCGCCGGTATTCTGCATTGGATATAAATCAATGATCGATCCGGCCAATATCACTTTCTTTGCTCCCTTATCTGCTGAAACCATGGATAAGGTCAAACGCTGCTGGTTCCAAAAGACATTTCCAGCTGGCAGTATGATCTTTTTACAGGGAGAACCATGCACGATTGTGTATTGGGTTGTAGAAGGTGAGGTGCAAGTATTCAGAACGGCTGAAGAAGGCCGGCAGCAAGCCTTTTCCCATGTTCCACCCGGTTTTTCATTTAACAGCGGTCCTCCATTAACACCTTTTCCTTTTAATTTCATCAATGCCAAGGCTGTTACGGATACCATTTTGGTTTGTTTGCCGGTTGATGATTATATTAACCTTATTCAAACCATCCCTGAATTCGCCTTTGCATTATTAAAGGATTTGGCCATGCGGATGGTTGGTTTCGCCAATCTCATAGAAAACCTCTCCTTGCATTCGGTCCGTGGGAGGTTGGCGAATTTTCTCATCCTCCATGCCGAATCTCCCCGCCATTGGACCCAGGATGAATTAGCCGAACAATTGGGAACAGTAAGGGATGTGATCGGTCGCAATCTGCGTGATTTTATGGCAGAGGGGTTGATCCGGCGGGAACGACACCGCATCATATTGGTAGACCGCGAAGGCTTGGAACGCGAAGCAAAATCCTGACAATTACGACTTTTATCGTATAAAAAACACTGCCTTTCTGGTAACCTAAAAACAGAAAGGCAGTGTTTTATGTCTGATACCT
>DATMYN010000156.1:0-3907 GCA_035560875.1 Longilinea sp.
AACGGTTGGGTGTGCCCAAGTACCGGTCGACACCAGGAAACTGTTGACAAGCGTCATACCTTCGTACGCATATACCATCTGATCGCTTAGATCCACATCGACCCAATGCTCGCCATCGTATGCCTCTTGAGGCCAATCCCCAGGCTCAACGGGAACAAAGATATCGGTTGTGGATGAGGCGTAGGGCGTCCAGGAGGGCAGCGGCGTCTCGGAGGGTGTCTCCGTCGCGGTTTCGGTTGGCGTGAATGTGATCGTTGGAGTCAACGTGACCGTTGGGGTAAATGTTGGCGTGATCGTTGGAGATGGGGTGAGGGATGGTTTGAACATGGCTTCAGCCGGGTGAGGGGCTGAGACCGTGCCGGCATCCACCACCCAATTGGGGATGAGGAAAAGGAAGAATAAGCTGCCCAGCACCAAAGCAATAAGTATGGTTGGGACAATGACCCATGGAGATAATTTCCCAGAGGATGAGTTCAAACGTACAGGGCGGGTTTTGCCCGCCGGTGCGGCCGGGAATGGTTGGGGGGTGATCCGCATCGGTTGGGTTTGTTCAACAACCGGCGCGGTTTGCGGTGCCATGGGTTTTGGCGCCGGAGGTTGGACTGGGGGTGGTGTGCTGGCTGCTTTGCGGGCGAGTGCCCACTGCATACCCTGACGGGCACGCGTACTATCGGGATTGATCTTTAAGGCTTCCTGGAGATACCGGATCGACTCGTCGGGGGCGGAAACCGCTGCCAGGATCAACCAGGGTTCTTCCTGGTTTGGGTTGGCTTGGAGTGCCATGGCTGCCCATTCACGCGCCGCTTTACGATCACCTTGTTTTAAAGCAAGCTGAGCGTAATATAAAGCATTGGGGTCAACCGAATTATATGGAGGGATCATGGTACTGGTGTAGTTTGAGTGGTGATCGCTTCATTACGGAGGTAACACAGAATGCCTTGAACGATCCCTTCGGCAACAATATCCGTATGGCTTGTGAGGAAATCGCGATCGAGATTCAAGAAACCGGTTTCGATAATGGCTGAGACCGTATTCGAACCGACTTCATCAAACGCATGGTAGCTGCGCATGTCATCCGTGATCGTATTGTAATGGAATGGTAATCCGGTAAGCGTGCCGTACCGGTCGATAAGGCACTGTACCAATCGTTGCGAATCTTCCGGGTGGGGGTTGGCCATGGAGGAAGCCGCTTTGAAACCGGTCAGGTCATCTCCGCCATATTCACAGCTATCATTGTGAATAGAAACTAATAAAGTGGCTTCGTATCCATCCAGGCGCGTGTCAAATTCTTGCAGCAGATCAACCGTATATCCCATCGAAACGAGGCGCTGCTGGACAAGCGATGCGATGGCGTAATTCACTTCCACTTCCGTCAAACCGTCCGCACATACCGCACCAGGATCGAACCAATCCGGATCTGTGCTGTAATGACCGATGACGATCCCGATGCGTGCTCCGGCATTGGTATCGCTGGTCTGAACCTCAACAGATGTGGTTTGGTCGATGGGTGTGTAGTTAAGGAATACTTGATCGAGTAGGTTATTGGTGAACAGGTTAGCCGGGTTCCACATGGTGAATAGCGTGGCAATCAGGACGGCAATACTGAGCACTGTTTGCAGGGTACTCGCCACAGAAAACCCGTCATCGGCCGGGCGCGCAGATTGAACCCGCCGGACTACCGGGCGTAATGGGGTGGAACGGGGTGGGGCTGGTGGAGTAACCATTCTGTTCTATATAGTACCTTAATACTACAAATCATAGCAAGGTTTGTGCCATGTTTAATTTGCAGGGAGTGGGAAGGAAATATACCGGCTGAGCTTGTCAAAGCCGGTGATGGGAATCATTCTGCCGCGGGTTGTCAGGCTGGATCATAAGATGATGAAGTTGGGCCGAATACCAGGGGTTATGCACAACCGCCATTCGACCCAACCTACAAAACGTCTATGTGGGTTTCATTCCCAAGCTCAGTGGAAGGTTACCTTACCGGCTGCGGACAAGCTCAAGCAAAGCCTGAGCAGCCGCCATGGGACCTTTTTGTTCCCAACCGGGTATACCCAGGCAGGTACGTAGTTGACCGACGAACATTCCTTGTTCAAAGAAAGTCTGGAAGAACCGTTTGGCAACCACTTCGTGTTCCGCTTGATATTGCATGGGACCGAAGACATTGGCAAAATAAGTGGCAGTCTTGCCGGTGGATGTCGTGGTACCTTTCGACATAGCTTCACCGGCGCGGAAGATGGTTAAGGCATTTTCTGCCGTGTCAAAGGGCTGGATGACGGGTATTTCGGGTGTAACCTTATCGAAGTTATTGGCATATAGGACGATATCCACCGGGAAACCGTGGATGATGTTCTCGTAGGTGGTCACCGGCAGCACCACCCGGGCATTGGTTTGAGCCGGGTTGAGGATGATGGTGCGGTCGATCTGGCCAAAAGCAAACCCGGGGTTGAGGTCATCCAGACGCACAAAAGCGCCCGTTTCGGTCCCGTAGCCCATCACCTTACCGGTCTTGGCGATTTCCAAAGAGCCCATATCATCAGCGATGATGAGCAGATCTTCGATCTCATCACTGGCCAGCGTACGCAGGGCTTCCAGTGTTTCCGATTTTCCGGTGCCGGTATCACCCATTAACAACACGGTCGCCGGTTTATGCCCGTGCAAGGTCAGGCGCAGCATGGCTCCATGGAAGGGCATGCGCCCGCGCTGCATCATTTTTATGTTATGCAGGGTGAGTGCCATTTTCTTTAGGTATCCAAAATAGCCAAATTCCGGTTTCCCGGGTATGCTGCCGACCAATAATTTGTTATCTTTATCGTCGTAGAAGACGGTTTGGTTACCGCTCGGGCTGCCTTGGATCGGGTCGGGCACACCATACAGCAGAACAGCATCCGGGGTGCGCTTGAGGTCGTCATCATCGGCTAATTCGAAGAGGTTACAGAGGGAGAAACCAAGTTCGAAGAAATGCATCGAGAAATAGATCATTACCAATAAAGAACCAACCCTGGCCGGGTAACACAACCAATTTTCTTTGCTTAAGTGGATCTGATCCAGTGGGTTGGCGTGGATATGTTCGAATTCACCCGTGCGTTTGTTCATGGGCGGATTGAAGATCAAGGGCGGGTAAATGAGCACCTGACGGATGACCGGGATGGCCGCCAGCTTTTGATAGATATGGTAACGGTCATCGGGATAACGGATGTCGCGCGGCCGGGCGATGGCGGCGATCTCCGCACCGGCGCGCACCTGGCGGTAGATGCGTGGGTGTGCTCCGGTGATGCTCTCCTGCAGGTCGCGGTAGGTGGAGCGGATCAGTCCGGTGAGCTGCTCAACGGTATTATTGAAGGTGCGGTAAGGGCGTTGGTCAAACCGGCTGCCTTCCGAATCGCAAATGATCAAGCGCTGGGTGGAGCGCCAGTAGTTATACAAGTACTCAATGAAATCATTGAACCGGTTACGGTCTTGGAAAAAAGTTTCTGCACCCTCGACCAATCGGGGTACCAATTCAGCCGGGACTTTTGTCAAATAAGAGAGCGTATCAGCCAGACGGCGCAGGTCGGCATGCGTGATCTCAGAGGGATTGGGGAAGATCCCCAGCAGGGGGGAATTGCGATGTTGTAAATCACCGCTGGCGCGCTTGAGGATTTCCATGAAGAGATCGCTGGCAAACAACTCTTCAGGTTTTTCACAGATACGGTCACGGACCCGGATAATGACTTTTCCATCAATGATCTGGTAAGAGGTTTCGTTCATACGAATGCTCCGATGGGAGATAATTCGCATGAGTATAGCTCAAATCAGGTTGGAATCATAGTAGACAGATGGGGGAAAAAGAGAATTTTGATGCAATGGAGGAGATCAAACGGAAAAATGACCTGATAATTACCAAAGGGGATTTCAATATTAATAC
>DATMYN010000157.1:0-3242 GCA_035560875.1 Longilinea sp.
GCGCTTAGAAGAAAAAGCAGCCGAATTGTACCAACAGGGTAAGATCGGTGGATTTCTCCACCTCTACATAGGGCAGGAAGCTGTCAGTACCGGATTGATCTCTGCCCGTCAACCTCAAGATCGAGTCATCACAGCTTACCGCGATCATGGAGTTGCCATTAACTGTGGCATCCCTGCCCGCTCCGTGATGGCTGAGCTTCTCGGCAAAGCTACCGGCATCAGCAAAGGCAAGGGCGGCAGCATGCATATGGCCGATGTCAAAAAGAACTTCTGGGGCGGTCACGCTATTGTGGGTGCTCACCTGCCGTTGGCAGCCGGCCTGGCATTGGGGGATCAATACCAGGGAAATAAAGCCGTTACCATCTGTATGTTCGGTGATGGGGCAACCAATATCGGTTTCTTCCATGAGGCTGTCAATTTAAGCCAGGTTTGGAAGCTTCCGGTGTTGTGGGTTTGTGAAAACAACCAATACGGAATGGGCACAACCATCGATAAAGCCAGCGCCGTATCGGAGATCATGCAGAAAGCCTGCGGTTACGGTATTCCGGCGGACCAAGTCGATGGCATGGACATCTTGAAAGTCCGTGAGAAAGCCCTTGAAATGTTGGAACCTGTGCGTAAAGGTGAAGGTCCCCGATTCTTAGAAATCCACACCTACCGTTTCCGCGGCCATTCCATGGGAGACCCGGAACGCTACCGTAAAGCGGATGAAGTCCATCACTGGCAAGAGAGCGATCCTATCGGCGCTTTTCGTAAAATATTGATCGAGCAGAAAAAAGTAAACGTCAAGGAATTGGACGAAGTAGATATAGCTGCCATGGCAGAGGTTACCGACGCCGTCGAGTTTGCCGAGGCAAGTCCCGATCCCTCTCCTGAAGATTTATGGAAAGATATTTACGTTGAGGCGTAGGAGGAAACCATGGCAAAAATTACGATGCGCGAAGCCATTTCCCAGGCATTATGGGAAGAAATGGAACGAGATCCCAAGGTTTTCATCTTGGGTGAAGAAGTAGGAGTTTGGGGTGGTACCTATGCCGTTACCAAAGGATTCTACGATCATTTTGGAGCCGAACGGGTAAAGGACACTCCCATTGCTGAAGCGGCGATTGTGGGTGCGGCCATCGGTAGTGCCTTAACCGGGCTAAGGCCAGTGGCTGAGTTGATGACCATCAACTTCGCCTTTGTGGCCATGGATCATATTGTGAACGAAGCAGCCAAGCTTCATTACATGTTCGGCGGTCAGATGGTACTCCCCCTGGTTATCCGCACCGTCGGTGGGGGCGGGCGCCAACTAGGCGCCACCCATTCACAGACCCCGGATGCCATCTTCGCCCACTTCCCCGGCTTAACTGTAGTAGCGCCTGGCACCCCTGCGGATGCCAAGGGGTTGCTTAAAGCAGCCATCCGTTCAAACGATCCGGTGCTGTTCATCGAACACGCTACTCTATATCAAATAAAGGGTGAAGTCCCAGATGGCGATTATGTGGTACCCATCGGAAAATCTGTTGTCCAGCGTCCGGGAAAAGATGTCACTATCGTGACCTACAGCAAAATGTTGGAAACATCCATGAAAGCTGCCGATGAACTCGCCAAACAGGGCATCGAAGTCGAGATCGTAGATCTGCGTACCTTAAGACCCCTCGATACAGATACGGTGATCGAATCCTTCAAGAAGACCAACCGGGCGGTAATCGTGGAAGAAGGCTGGAAGAGCTACGGTGTTGGCGCTGAGATTGAATCTCGCATTTATGAGCAAGCCTTTGATTATGTGGATGCCCCGATCAAACGGGTAGCCCAAAAAGAAGTCCCCTTGCCGTATAACCGACCGCTTGAACAAATGGCACTTCCTCAGGTAGAGGATGTCATCGCGGCGGTGAAGGAGGTGTTGTAATGGCTGAAACCGTTACCATGCCAAAATTGGGTTTTGATATGGCTGAAGGCACCCTGGTTCGCTGGGTTAAGAACGAAGGTGAACAGGTAAAAAAGGGTGATGTTCTAGCTGAAATTGAAACTGATAAAGCAACTGTGGAAGTGGAATCAAGTTTTAGCGGGATTGTTTCCCGCCACCTGGTTGAGGCCGGTACCAGTGTTCCCGTTGGTGCTCCAATTGCGTTGATCGGCGCCGAAGGAGAAAAGGTCGAAGCAAAACCGGATCATCCGGTTGAGAAACCCACTCCTTCAATTGGGGCTGTCGTTCAACCCATGACTACCCCTTCTACCGTAATCGCTGAAAATACGATTCCTGAAGCTGGGAGCCGAATTGCGGCTTCCCCTTTGGCGCGGCGTATAGCCGGTGATTCCGGGATTGATATCCGCAGTATCAAGGGCAGTGGTCCGGGCGGCCGGATCGTACGGAAAGACATCGAAGACGCTATGGCTGCTAACAAAGCAACCCCACAACCCGGAATAAGTTCGCCCGTCGCCCCAACTTCCGTGATGATTTCCGTTAAAGACGAAACGGTTAAAGTTGACCGGCTGCGGGCTGCCATCGGCCGCCGGATGGTGGAGTCTAAAACACACTTACCCCATTTTTATGTAACCCATGAATATGATGTGGAATCCTTACTGCACCTGCGGAAGATGGCCAATGAGATGCTGGGTGAGGATAAAAAGCTGTCGGTCAACGATTTCATCATCAAAGCGACAGCTTTGGCATTACGCCAATTCCCCAACATTAACGCCAGCATCAACGACGACCAGATTATCCGGCATGCCCACGTCAATGTTGGTGTGGCTGTATCCATACCCGGCGGTTTAATGACAGTAGTGGTCAAGGACGCCGATCAAAAGGATCTGCCCCAAATCTCAGCGGAGGTGAAAACCATGGCCGAGCATGCCCGGCAAGGTAAAGTCCGCCCGGATGATATTGAGGGCAGTACTTTCTCGATCAGTAATTTGGGTATGTTTGATGTGGAAAACTTTATCGCCATCATCAACCCGCCCGAAGCAGCTATTTTAGCCGTAGGCAGCGCCCGGGCTGTGCCCGTTGTGAAGGATGGAAGTGTAGTCCCGGGTCAGCGCATGAAGATGACCATTTCAGCCGACCACCGGGTTACCGATGGGGTGGAAGCTGCCCAATTTATGCAAGCCCTTGTTAAATTCATCGAATCCCCGCTGGGGCTATTAGTGAAATTGTAATTCTTATACTACCTCCCTTCCTCGTACGGGGAAGGGAGGTTATGTATGTTAGGTGGTTTTCTACCCGGTATGGGAAGGGAGGAATGATTATTTAGAATCTTCTC
>DATMYN010000158.1:0-5491 GCA_035560875.1 Longilinea sp.
AGTTGGTACTCAGTGGGGCAACCGGTAGTTTATATAATATAGGTCAAGGGATGAAGGGCGGCTGTCTAAGGATCCTGGGAGATGCCGGTGATCAAGTTTGCCAAAAGATGGTGGATGGCGAAGTGACCATCGAAGGAAAAACCGGTAATGGATTGGGGAGCGGGATGGAAGATGGCTTGATCGTTGTCAAAGGAAACCTTGGCGCCGAAGCCGGTAAGGGTATGCGGCGGGGATTGATCCTTTCATACGGTAATTCTGGGCCATATACCGGAGCCAACTTGCGTGCCGGTACGATCATGGTTTTTGGAAATTTGGGTGAACAGGCCGGGATCGAGATGAAGCGCGGTAGTTTGGTGGCAAAGACCGCTGCCGGGTTGTCCCCATCCTTTCGAAATGCGGGGCCAGCCGATGCGGAATGGTTAAATGTATATTTTTGTTATTTAGCCGGCCGGTCGATCAAGGTGCCGGCAGGTTGGTGGAATCACGGCTGGCGCCGTTTTACCGGTGACCATTTGAATCTGGGTAAAGGAGAAATATTACTGCATGAATAACTTCAATGATAATGCCTGGCAGATCTTGCAAGAGAATTTGAGATCAAACCATAAACTGAATGTAGCTGTTGAATCACGTCCATGCGGCGCACAAATCATTGATTGCGGCGTGAACGTGAGAGGAGGTCTTGAGGCGGGGATCTTGATGGCACGCGTGGGTATGGCGGGTATGTCGGAAGTAGGTGTGTATGAAGGTTATTTGGGAGATACTTTGTGGCAGTGGGTGGATGTACGTTCTGATGAACCGCTTGAAGCCTGCTTGTTGAGCCAGGCGGCCCATTGGTTTGTTGATGTAGGTGCCTATAAGGCTATGGGTTCTGGGCCGGCGTGCCTCCTGCGGGGTAAAGGCGAGATCATTGAAGCACACCCGGTTAAAGATAACTCCTCCCATGCGGTGCTTGTTTTAGAAACCCGGACTTTACCCGAGGATGCGGTTTGCAAAGCGATCGCGAAAGAATGCCATGTTGAACCGTCTGCCTTATCGATCTTGGTGGCTCCCACATCCTCTTTGGCCGGTTCCATTCAAGTTGGAGCGCGCATGGTAGAGACAGCCCTGCATAAGCTGCATTATCTGAAATTTGATTTTTCCAAATTGGTAATGGCAACCGGGCGCTGTCCGATCGCCATGCCGACCGGTGACGATACCGTTTCGCTCGGCAAGACCAATGATGCCGTGATATTTGGAAGCCTGGTGTGGATGGCAGTGACGAGCCTCACCCAAAAAGAGATCGAAGAGTGGGCAGCCAAGATCCCGTCATCTCAAAGCCCAAATTATGGTGAACCATTCCTGCAGACCCTAAAAAAGGCAGGTGGGTTTTATAATATAGATCCTGGGCTGTTTGCACCGGCTGAGGTGACACTGGTCAGCCTGGAGGGCGGCAAGCCCGTCCATGCCGGTAAAGTCGATACCCATCGGCTATATTCTGCCTTACTGGAATAAGAATGTCCTTGCATCAAATTACGATCATAGGCTCACCGGATAGCTGGCACGGCCAGGCTTTGGCGCGCGCCTATCAGAAATGCGGTATTCAACCGCATTTCGTTTTAGCAGAACATTTACAAGCAACGCTTGGTACAAAAGCAAGTGTCGGTGGGGATGGTGTTGTTTTGGATCAGATGGATCTGGTAATGGTACGCGAGGTACCCGGCGGATCCCTAGAGCAGGTGATCTACCGTATGGATGCGCTCCACCAGTTGGAGAACGCTGGCGTCAGGCTGGTGAATCCACCCGGAGCGATCGAGAAGATGGTGGATAAATACTATGCGTCATCTCTGCTGCAAGGAGCTGGATTGTTAACCCCAGAGACGGTGGTCACAGAGAGCTATAGTGAAACATTGCAAGCATTTCATGCTTTAGGCGGTGATGTGGTGGTGAAACCACTCTTTGGCAGCCGCGGGGTGGGGATGGTGCGTGTGCAGGATGCGGAAATCGCCGGTAGAGTTTTTAAATCATTACAGTTGGGGGGATATGTGTATTATTTACAGCGTTTTATTCCCCATTTCAACCAGGATATTCGGTTATTTATGATCGGCGATGAGTGTATTTCCGCCATGACCCGCGTTTCAGAGAATTGGAAATCCAACATCTCCCAAGGAGCTGCTGCCCAGGCGTATACTCCGTCCGAGGAAGAAATCAAGATAAGCATACAAGCGATGAAAGCAGTAGGCGCGGTGTATGGCGGTATCGATCTGCTGCGCGGAGAGGATGGTCAGTTATATGTGCTGGAAGTGAACAGCATGCCGGCCTGGCAGGGCTTGCAGCAGGTTACACCATTTGATATCGCCGATACCTTGGTTGAGCATTTTTCATGACTAGGATGTCTGATAAACCGGTTGTGCTATTGGTGGGCGTTTCCACCCGGGCGATGTGCCAATCGGCGGTAAATGCTGGATATGAGGTGATCAGTCTGGATTATTTTGCCGACTATGACCAACCGCCTCAAATTAAATCATATTCTCTCTCAAAGGATTTTCACCTTCCATTATCAATACCCAACCTTATCACCGCCGCACGTGGATTATTACCCCTTGTCCAGGTTGTTGTTCCGGGTGCGGGTTTGGAGAATATAGGGGACCTGTTAGCCGGCTCACCGGTTGAGCTGTGGGGGAATGAACCGGAAGCATCGAGCAAAGTACGTAACCAGCGGTTATTGAAAGAGATCTTACCCGGCACGGGGCTTGAACTGCCCCGCACGCTGCACTTAGGTGATGAACAACCTGGTGAAGGTAGGTGGTTAAAGAAAGATCTTGCTCACAATGGGGGTGTTGGCGTTAAGGACTGGCACGCAGGTATGGCGTGGCGAACAGGCGAGATCATTCAAGAGTTTATTCCAGGGCAGTTATGTTCGGCAGTGTTTGTGGCTGATGGCCGCCAGGCACGGCTTTTGGGATTGACCCGCCAATATGCAGGGGTAAAGGAGCTTGGGGCAAAAGACTATTGGTGGTGCGGGAATGCAGCTCCACTTATCGATATGGCTATATTCCAACGCTTGGAAACGGCGGCCAGCGTGTTAACCGCAGCATGTGGACTAAAGGGATTAAATGGCATCGATTTCATTGTTCGGGACGGTATCCCTTACTTGCTCGAAGTGAACCCCCGCTGGAGCGGTTCGGTGGAGTTGTTTGAAAAGGTGGGAGCCTATAACGCTTTTGATTTGCACCGCTGGGGTTGCGAGGGTTACCTGCCATCGCAACAAAGTATTGAGGTCCGTCCAATTTACTGGGCGAAGGGGATTGTCTATGCCAGAAGAAAGATCGAGATGGGGTATCAGGATGATTGGCCCTTAGGGGATTATGCCGATATTCCCTATCCCGGTGAAGTTATCCTCAAAGGATCCCCCATTTGTTCGGTATTATCTTTTGATATAACTCTCGAACAAAGTTGGGAAGGTGTTTTAAGAAAGGTGCGAGCCATGGAACAGAAACTGTATCTCAGTTAGATATTGGCTTGGGGAGACAGGGATCAATTCTCCGTCAGCTTTTAGATAACATTCTCGTGAAGGCGAGATAACTTTCAGGTTGTTCGAATTGATATAGTCTATGATCACCTTATAGGTGCGCCATAACTGCTCATACTCACCGGTATGCAGCACGGTTACCGCTTTGCCCCCGGGGAGCAGACGGCTGTGAACAACGCTGTCTTCGACCGGGTTGAGAACCGGTATGCATACCTCGATATCAGCATGATCTTCCATGGATTGTTCATCATAATAAAGGCAGAATGACCTCCCGGCGGCTTGATTGCGGGAGTGTTCATATAAAGTTGTGATCTTGTCGGTTAAATCGGAATACTTCCCTTGGAAGCGGATCGAGGCAATGTGGATATCTGAAAGCTCTTTCACCGTCACATCACCGCTGTGGTTGGTAATGTCCTTTTCATTTCGAATAAAGGCTTCGATCTGTTTTTGGATGATCTGGTAGGACTCGATCCGGTTCTTGATCTCAGTCGATTTTTGCTGCATAGCCTGGATCAGATCATCTGAGTCTTTCGCTTCGGCGAGAAGAGAACGTATATCCTCCAATGAAAAATCGAACTGCTTTAATTGGATGATAGCCCGCGCTCGCGTCAGGCAGGTTTCATCATAATAACGGTATCCGCTAAAACGGTCGATGCGGGAAGGGGGTAATAATCCGATCTCATGGTAATAACGCAAGGTCTTGATTCCCAGCCTGGAGATCTTGGCGAAGTCGCCGATTTGGTATTCCATGCAGATGATTTTACTATGAACCGATAAAATACAAATCCCGGTTCTATAGAACCGGGATTTAACATTGATTAGGTTATCCGAGCAGGTTAATAAATCCTTTTTCTTCCCAGATAACAATTTTATCAATAGCAAGCTCTATTTTGTGAGTATCAAGTAGTCCACTCTGCAGATGGTCGCAGATCGTATCGGTCAGCTCCTGGATATACCTTCCACTTTCTCTGAAGCTGACGGCAGCCTGCTCCCAGGCTGGGATGTGATATTGTCTGGCTAAATCGGATAGCAATTCAGCAAAACGATCACGGGTAGCTTGATGATGATCGACATGACCGATGGGATAGGGCAGCAGACGTTGGGGCGGCATGGGTACCATACTGCATGTAAAAGTTACCAGGTGCATAAGGGATTCGTGCAATCCTTGCGGGGTTAATTCTGCATCCCAGTGCGGGAATTCGGCAGCGAATTTCTTAAGACCCGGCAGCCCCATGAATTTAAGAGGTGGATTTAAAAACATTTGGGCGCGTTTCTTCAACCCAACCCGTGCTATTTCTTCCTGTGTGGCGATCTTGGGGTTGAAATCCAGCCAGAAGAAAGTATTCTTCTCTCCCAAACCGGGCGAATGCACATCCCAGGCAGCCTGCAGGTCGATATACGGGATAGCTTGTACTTCGGGTAACCCGTTATCTAGCACATATATCTCTTCTTTCCTGTCATCATACCCTACCATCAATACATAATGCTGCGGGATGTGGAAGTGATGGTAAAACTTAGGGTAGTAGGGCAAGTGATACATATCCAGCAACCCTAACATCACCGGAACACCCCCATCGATGCACACTTTCACGGCTTGAAGAGTAGTTTTATACCCTTTCCCTTCCATACATGTCCATCGGTAGCCGATCACTTCTCCCAGGAACGTGTGCTGTAGTTTGCCGGTAGCAGTGCTCCAAAAAACCATGCGCGGGGCAGGAGCAGCCTTTTGCTTGATATTGGTAAAACCGATCATGCTGAGCGGCATCAGGAAGTAATCCGGCAGACGCACGCCGGTCTTCCATTCATACATATCTTCGATGCCTTTTACTGGACATGTAAAATCGGTGACGGTATGGGGCAGGTTGATAATTGGCATTAAGTCTCCTTTACTGGATGGTCAGGTGGTTTTTGCCGATTTATGGCTTGGTGAATGGATGTTAAACCGTCCAGCGGGGGGAGAGTCAAGGGTAAAAAGTATGTTAA
>DATMYN010000159.1:0-5762 GCA_035560875.1 Longilinea sp.
GGATGAGATCGAGGTCAATTTTACCGGATCCCTGCAAGAGGTTTTGAGGAATTCCTTAATACCCGAAGCTATCCCATCAATGATTTTACCTCTGCCAGGGTAGGCAGGGAAGGTTGCGCCCCCAGGCGGGTAACAGCGATGGCGCCGGCGGCACAGGCAAAATGGGTAGCCAGGTCTTGTTCCCACTCTTCCGCCAGGGCGACTGCCATTGCACCCACAAAGGCATCCCCGGCGGCGGTGGTATCCACAACCTCTACCGTGTACGCCTGCACAAACCCGGAATGCTGGGCGGTGATCCAATACGCCCCGCGGCCGCCCAGGGTGAGGGCAACACAGCGCGGTCCTTTGGATAGCAATTGTTTCCCGGCCGCGTGGGCAGCCGCATCGCCTTCCACCGGCATACCGGTCAGCAGGGCTGCTTCGGTTTCATTCAAGATCAATGTGTCGACATGGCACAATAAATCCTTGGGCAGTCCTTGGGCTGGGGCGGGGTTAAGGATGACCTTTACACCCATCTGAGCTGCCAAGGCTGCCGCGGCAGTCACGGTTTCGAGAGGGGTTTCAAGCTGCATGACCAAACAATCAGCATGCTCCAAGGCGGGTTTGATAGCCGCCACATCATTGGCCAGCATGCGTTGGTTCGCACCGGGGCTGACCACAATGCTATTCTGACCATTTTTATCCAACAAGATGAAGGCCACCCCGGTCAGTGCACCGGGATCGGTCAATAACCATTGGGTATCGATCCCGGCAGCCTCGAGCGCACTGCGCTGGGCATGCCCATAGGCATCCATACCTACCCGGCCGACCATGCTGACCTGGCCGCCTAAACGGGCGGCTGCCACAGCCTGGTTGGCTCCTTTACCGCCCAGGGCGGTCACCAGATCACCGCCCAGCACGGTCTCACCCGGCGCGGGTAGATGGTCCATGCGCACGATCAGGTCCATATTCAGGCTGCCCAACACGACAATGTTGGCCATGGTTAAGCGGCTTTCTTTTTAAGAGCAGCCATGAACTCATCCGCTGTGCATACGGTTTCATCCAAAGCCAAACGGGTACCCAGGCGGGTGAGTTGGGGCGGAGTGACATAGGTACTTTCCAACAAGGCTGCCTGAGCGACTGCTTCGTGCATGGGAGCATCTAAAATTACTTTGCCTTGCGCCATGGCGATCAGACGGGTGAAGTTTTCTGCACAGAAATCCATATCGTGGGTGATGGTGATCACGGTTTTGCCTTGCTCGTGCAGGGTGTGGACGATATGGGACATACGGGCGATATTGACCGCATCCTGTCCGGTAGTCGGTTCATCCAGCACCACGATCTGGCAATCCATGGCTATGACGGCTGCCATGGCCACCAGCTTGCGAACCGATGGGGATAGGTCGTAGGAATTCGCCTCGGCATGTTCGGTGATCTCGGTTAATGCCATGGCTTCGGCTACCAATGCTTCTACGCGCTCAGCCGGTAAGCCTAAATTCTTGGGACCAAAGGCAACTTCTTCACCGACACTGCTGCAAAAAAGCTGTTCATCCGGGTTTTGGAAAACGTATCCAACCCGTTGGGCTAATTTATACGTGGGTACTTTACCGGTATCCCAATCGCCGATCACGACACTGCCCGATGTGGGTTTCAGTAAGGCGTTAAGGTGTTTCACCAGGGTGGTTTTTCCGGCGCCGTTCTGACCGACGATGGCCAACCTTTCGCCGGGATCCACGCTAAAGGTGACCCCGCCTAAGGCTTCTACGCCGGTGTCATAGGTGTAATGCAGGTCGTTGATCTCAATGCGCATGGTGGCCTCGCAGTGTTTGTGAAAAGCCTTCGGCGGCTTCATCGATGGTTACCGGCAAAACATGGTTTGACGGCCATAATTTTTCCGCTTGGGCCAGACGGGCTACCATTGTATACCGGCTCACTCCCACCCCGCGTTCGGGCAACAGCGGGTCGGTCAGCGTTTGATGAGCAGATCCCTGGCGCATGATCTGACCCTCATCGAGGACGATCACCCGATCGGCGAAGGCAGCAATGTGCTCCATTTTATGCTCAGCCATAACAATAGTGATGCCTTTACCGGTCATCGAACGCACCACCTGAAAAACCTCGCGGGTTCCGATGGGGTCTAACTGAGAAGTCGGTTCATCCAGCACCATTACCTTGGGCTGCATCACCAAAATGGAAGCCAGGGCAACCCGCTGCTGCTGGCCGCCTGACAACGCATACGGTGAACGGTCAGCCAGGTGTTTGATGCCGGTCATGTTCATCGCATCATCGATCCGTTCAGGCATTTCTTCACGCGGTACCCCCAAATTTTCCAGCCCAAAAGCGATCTCCTCGTATACGGTAAATTTGGAGCCGGAGATCTGATTAAAGGGGTTTTGGAACACCAACCCGGCATGTAAAACCATCTCAGCCAGGGTGGAAGTCAGGTTATCTACCCCGTCGACGATCACACTCCCGGATGATTCCCCTTTGAAGAAATGGGGTACAAAACCGGAAAGGGTGTAACACAGGCTGGATTTACCGCTGCCATTGGGGCCAATTATGGCGATAAACTCGCCCTCTTCGACGGTCAGGTTAATATCTTTCAGAGCGGGCTGTTTAGCGGTGGAATATTGGAATGTGTAATCTTTCAGTTCTATGACAGCCATATGTTACTCCCGATGGAAACCACTACTAAGATCAAACATACCCAGCGCAAGACATTTTCCCAGGTGGTATCGGGGATCTCATGCAGGCTGGTCTTTTTTCGAGCGGCATTGAAAGCCCGCGCTTCCAGGGCAACGGCGCGTTCCTCAACATCAACCAATGAGCCGAAAACAAGCGGACCGATCAAGGGTAAAAGCGCTTTGATGCGCTGTCCTAAATTTCCTTCGGTATTCAAACCGCGCGAACGTTGGGCATCAACGATCGTGCCGGCTTTATTCTGCATTTGGGGGATGATCTGTAAGGTCGAGGTGACAATGTAGCTGAGGGTGGAAGGCATGCCGCGTTGGGTCAGGTCGTTCATTAAATAGCTTGGATGGGTAGAAAGCAGGACCAACAAGAAAGATGAAACCATTACCAAAATTCGCATCGTTGTTAGAAATGCAAAGGAAATACTTTCGGCCTTGACGGATAGGAACCAGAAATGGAATAAGACTGTATCCCCACCGGGGTGGAATAAGCTTTGCATGACAAACAAAAAGGCGAACAGTGGCAGCATCAGATTTATACCCGCCCGGATGAATTCTTTGCCAATTTTTCCGGCGAATGCAATGGGGATGATGGCGCACACAAACAGCACCGCCGAAGTCCAATACCAGGGGGCTGAGAAAGCAATGATGATAAAGGCAAAGGTCACGGCCAGTTTCGTCAGCGGGTTTAACCGGTGCAGCGGACTGGGACGATCAATGTAAAAAGATAATTTGTTTCGCATCAGGTTTATGGCTCAAAAGAGGGAGTATAGAAATATCCATACTCCCTCTTTGGTGTGAAATTGACTTATCCGGCCAACATGGTGACAAGCACGGTAGCAGCCACAACGACCAGGATCGCAGCGACGACGATAGCGATGATGATCTGGGTGGTGGTATTGCCCTTCTTGCCAACCTCAACATTTTCGGCGCGCGGGAAGCGGGAAATGTAGCGGATGGAGAGACCTTGAATGATGGCATACGCCAGCATAGCGGTCGTGATCTTGTCGACAGGCTCAACCAGGAAGTTGGTTGAAAGCACGGAAGAGATGATATCGTGCCCGGTCTGCATCAGGAAAGCGGTGATGAAGGACGAACCGCTGGCGGTGATACCACCGTACAGGTACACGGCGATAGGGGTTGACACCACTGCCGAAGTGAGGGCGATCAAGATACCGGCAATGATAACTTTCCACCAGCTTTTGAATAGACCGAACCGCCCGCACCAACCGGCTACAAAACCGATAAACAATGCCACCGGGAACCAGGGGAGTGCATTCGGATCGATCAGTGCGCCCCAAATGAGATTGGAAAGTAGACCGGTGAGAGCGCCGGCCCAAGGGCCGCAGATGACTGCCACGAGAACCG
The DNA here is from genome assembly GCA_035560875.1 of Longilinea sp. Classification (GTDB taxonomy): domain Bacteria; phylum Chloroflexota; class Anaerolineae; order Anaerolineales; family Anaerolineaceae; genus DATMYN01. The sequence goes on from DATMYN010000159.1 coordinate 4,038, forward strand.
TTCCAATAGAATCCAGGTAGACCGGCAGGCGCAGCAGGACGACGATTTCGCCAACAACGACGTTGATGGCGATGGCGACAGGGATCAACACCCAGGTCATGGTGTTGAAATCCTTCTTGATTGAACGAATTAAACCCATTTTTACCTCCAAAAAATTGAACCGGATTGATTAAAACCAGAAAATTAATCTGGGTATTGCTTACAGAGCACTTCCATCCGTTCTACAAAATGTTCCATAAAATCGTTGGCGCGAACTTTCATGGCAACCCGCATGTTATTGGGTTTGTGCTGATAATTAAAGTCATCCGAGTAGGTTTTTCCGATGGATACGCCATCATTATGGTCCACATCCACAGGGTGTTCTTCCCAGGTCACCAACTCCGGCATATAGACCAGCGCTAAGGCCAGCGGGTCATTGATCACACACCCTTCGATCTTCTGATACTCGTCGTGATATTCCAGATAGAAGCGGGTAGAGTCGATGAGAAAACGCGAAATAGGTGAGCGTAAACTCTTGATGCGGCTGATATGCTTTGGAGTGAGCACGCATTGGTAAGTCACATCCAACGGAACCAGCGACAACGGTAAACCGGCATGGTAGACAATATGGGCAGCATGAGGGTCGCACCAAACATTGAATTCGGCCAAGGCGGTAACATTACCGGGGTAGTGAATGGCGCCGCCCATGCTGACAACCTGCTTGATGGCCGGGATGATCTTGGGTTCGAGTCGGATGGCCAATGCCAGGTTGGTGAGGGGGCCGATAGCCACCACGGTCATTTCGCCGGGAGTGGACAAGATCGACTCGATGAGGAAATCCACCGCCCGGCGAGGGTCATGCGGGCGTTTGGATGGCGGGAGCTCAGCATATCCCAGGCCGGTGGGACCGTGGGTTTCATCGGCTACGATCAAAGGCTGGATCAAGGGTTTGATGGCCCCTCGGGTCACCGGGATGGGTCCGGCATGCGCCAGATCGAGCACCCGGCGGGCATTTTCATAGCCCATTTCCGTGGTGCAATTGCCACAAACGATGCTGATCCCTTCCATGGAAACTTCAGGTGATGCGAGGGCTAATAAAAAAGCCAGGGCATCATCAATCCCCGGGTCGGAATCAACCAATATTCTTGCAGGTGTCACTGAGAATCTCCTTTTTTATGTTGAACGAGCAATTCGTCATAGGTGGTTTGCGGATCTACCGGCCGCGTGAAGCGGTAACCTGGTAAGACCCCGATGACGATCTCGGCTGTGGTGTAGATCAGGCAGCCTGCCACCAGATGCCCGCCGATGGTGCGGCCGGTGGAATCTGAAATTGAGATGTGATAATGGGAACCGTGCAGAGAAAGGGTACCGGTAAGGGAAACAATTTCAAAATAACCCTGAAAATTTGAGTATTTGTTTTGATTGGCTAAACGGAGGGTGGCCTGGCGTAAGCTGCCAACGCAAGTGAGTATACAGGCAGCCTCCCACTGCATTTGAAGCGCCAGAGCTTCCAAGCTGTCTCTAAGATCATCCCCTGGGTGCAGACGGAAGGCGTATGGGTGAATATTACCGGTTAGTTCGTCTGTTAATCCAGATAAAGGCACGCAAATTAGGATCCTTGTTCCTCGAAACTTGACAGTAGTTTTAAAGCTTACCGGCGAGGGATAGTATTCCATCAAGCTGAGCCTGATTACTTTGTCATTCTATCCGAAATTCAATAAAAATGCTACTGATACTATACGTAAC
>DATMYN010000160.1:0-3961 GCA_035560875.1 Longilinea sp.
ATTTTTGTCCGTTTTACTTGATATAATACATTCACTATGAAGAATACATATTCTCGGCGCGATTTTCTAAAACTAATGGCGATGTCAGCGGCTGTCCCCGCGTTGACACCGCTTAATCCATTACATCCCGCCTTGGATAACGGCCCTATGATCCGGATCGCCTCGGATGAGGTTTCGGTCTATTCTGAACCCAATGATGAAAGCACGATCGTTTACCAGCATTACCGTGATGATCTGGTGAATTATTATGCCCGTATCCGTTCGGAAGATGGCCCGGATTACAATCCATACTGGTATCGAGTTTGGCGCGGATACATCCATTCAGCCCGCATCCAAGAAGTTCAATACCGCGTAAACACTATTAATGAAAATATCGTGGAAACCGGGCAAATTGGCGAGATTACCGTACCCTATACCCAAGCCATGTGGAACCGGGGTGTCTACGGCGGTTGGCAAGGCTTGTACCGCTTGTACTATACAACCATCCATTGGGTCATGGGTCTTGATGAAGGTCCCGACGGCAACCCCTGGTACCGCCTCAAAGACGAGTTGAGTGAATTGGAATACCATGTACCGGCTGAATACGTGCGTTTGATCCAACCTGAGGAATACGCACCGATCTCTCCGGAAGTCGATCCCTGGCATAAACGTATTGAGGTCAATCTCTCAACCCAAACGTTGGTTGCATACGAGAATAACAACCCCGTATTGACAACTCTCATCTCAAGTGGTTTACCGGATTACAACGCTGATGACGGCTTGATTTCCACCCAAACACCGGTTGGCTCCTTTAATGTCTATTCTAAAATGCCATCCAAGCATATGGGCGACGGCAACCTTACCGATGATATCTATGCCTACGAGCTCCCCGGAATAGCATGGACAACCTTTTTTGCTCCCCACGGTGTTGCTTTTCATGGGACGTACTGGCATCAGAATTTTGGTATCCCCATGAGTCACGGGTGCATCAACATGAAAACTGAGGAAGCCCGCTGGATCTTCCGTTGGACCTCACCGGTTGCTTTATGTGACCGGGTGGAACAAGTCGGCAACGGTACCCCGGTCACCGTATACGCCTGATCACCCCAGGAATTCAGCAAATACTTGATTGCCTAAAAAGCAGCCGCGCCGGGTCAGGCGTAAGGTATCACGTTCATCTCCCCCCCACTCCAATAATCCCACCCCGATCAATCTGGTAATCGTTTTACCATATACCTCATCCAAATTAATTCCAAACCGCTCCTGAAAACGCTGCCGGCTAACCCCTTGTTTTACCAGCCGGAGTCCAACCATCATAAATTCTTCTATCTGCGTCTTTTCATCGATGGTTGTTGTCCGAAGGTTGGTTGAAGTTCGAGGGAAAGGCACTTCACCTTGTCTCCCCGAACGGTCGATATAATCAATGATAGTGGGAACGTTTTCAGTTCGAATACCTTCGGCAAAGCCATGCGCACCAGCCCCAAAACCCAGGTAGGGTAACCCCAGCCAGTACTGCAGGTTGTGCCGGCACTCTTTTCCGGGCATGCTCCAATTGGATATCTCATACTGGTCCATCCCAACCGTCGAGAGGTGATCCATAGCCCACTCATACATATCCGCAGCCAGGTCATCCTCTGGTCTGGGGAGTTCTCCAGAATTGATCTGAGACTCAAGCGGAGTACCCTCTTCGATGGTCAAGTTATATAACGATAAGTGTTGGGGATGAAGATCAACCGCCCACTGAACGGTTTGCTGCCAATCCGCCAAGGATTGGATTGGCAAACCAAAGATCAGATCCAGGTTAAGATTATCAAAACCAGCCGAGTGTGCCCAATCGATCGAATGGATTACATCACTTTGATTATGGATCCTGCCCAGCAGGGCCAATTCTTTATCCAGGCTTGACTGCACTCCATAACTCAAGCGGTTCACCCCCAATGTCCGGGCTGTCATTAACCAATCCAAGGATAGAGTTCCTGGGTTCGCCTCCATGCTTATCTCAGCATCCGGTGCCAGATCGAAGCATTCGTGGATAGTCTCTAAAATGGATTCCAGTTGCCGGATGGATAACAAAGAAGGCGTTCCACCGCCAAAGAAAACCGTATGCACCGGTAAACGCTCATTACTCGCCAGGCTTACGCGCTTGATCTCGTTTGCCAGCGCAGAGGTATATGCGGGTAGGAATTTCTTCATCCCGGCATAAGTATTGAAATCGCAGTAGCCGCAGCGTTGGATGCAAAACGGGATGTGAAGATAAAGGCTTATTGGTTCCACTCTGTCAGGATAACATATAGCCATAAACTTGACCAGGAAAAAGGTTGACAATATGCCTTATGGTATAATTTTATCCTCCGGTCAATAAACCCCGGATACAATAAAAAAAACTATGAGTCCTGAAAATACTTCTACCTCCTACAAAGTTTGTCCCACTTGCGGCAGTCGGATCAGTGAAAGTGCTACTCGCTGCCTCGTATGTGGGCGAAACCTCACCCCGGTTGCGGCTCCTAAACCCCATCAAAAACCTGTTCAGGGTCCGCGGCTGCCTGAGATCACCTTAAACCTGCCCATTGCCATCGGCTTGTTTATTCTTCTGTTGGCTATCGGTGCAGGCGTAACCTACTCGTTACTTCAAGTGACTGACCGGGTAGTGGAACCAACAACAACACCGACAATCACGCTTACCCCCACGGTAACCCTGACCCCCACTTTGGAATTCACTCGTACTCCTGAACCTACCTGGACTTTGGAACCACCCATCTCATACACCATCCAATCGGGAGACTCCTGCCTTGGAATCGCAGCTTACTATAACGTATCCGTCAATGCAATCGCAACATTGAACAACCTGGCGAGTGACTGCGGTACACTGAGCATTGGTCAAACACTGCTTATCCCGCGGCCTACACCTACTGCATCTCCGCAGCCGACCGGTACTGTGTTATCAAACGAGGCTACTGAACAAGCCTGCACGACCGACCAATATCAGGTGCAGTCAAACGATACCCTGGGTGGAATTGCTTCCGCTTACAACGTGGATGAGGAAGCCATCAAAGAATATAACGGCATGACCACTGACGTTGTTTTTGCAGGTATGTACCTTACCATCCCATTGTGCGAACGTCTGCCAACTGCCGGTCCCACGCCGACACCTACAACCCCTCCGCCGTACCCGGCCACCAATTTGCTGCTGCCAACCGATGGGGCTGCATTCAGCGCCTCAAATGAGACCATCATTTTGCAGTGGGCTGCCGTCGGCACCCTGCGCCAGAACGAAGCGTATCAAGTTACCATCGAAGATATTACTGAAGGTGGTTCCCGCCGCTTGGTTGTTTATGTGACCGATAACATGTACACCATTCCGGTTTCTTTCCGCCCCACCGATACTTCACCGCATGTGATCCGCTGGTGGATCCAACCGGTACGTCAAACCGGCACCAACACCGAAGGCCAACCCATCTACGAGGTTGCTGGTGTAGCTGCCACAGCACGTGTATTCAGTTGGAGCGGTCTTGGGATCACAACTCCAGCCCCATAGAAAATGAGTAGTAAAAACCGCCAGGTTAACCACCTGGCGGTTTTTTTTATTGCTTTGACAAGAGATCTTCAAGGAATCGGGTGACTTGGATGCCGGCTGCAGCTCCCATCCCGGCAGAGGTAACTACCTGGCGGTAATGTGGATCAGCGACTTCTCCCCCGGCATACACACCCGGTATATTGGTTTGCATCAGTGAATCGACAACGATATAACCGCGCTCATCCAATGTTATCTGGCCTTGGAAAAGCTGGGTATTGGGTGTATGCCCGATGAAGACAAACAATCCATCGGTGAGAAAATCTGTTTCGGTTCCGGTTTTTACGTTCTTCAGCCGGATTTTCTCCACTTTTCTATCTCCAATCACTTCTACGGGGACAGAATCCCAAATAAAAGCGATCTTCGGGTTTTCCTGGGCGCGTTTCTGCAAGATCGCCCCTGCCCGCAGGC
>DATMYN010000161.1:0-2360 GCA_035560875.1 Longilinea sp.
CCCCCACGGCTACCCAAACCGAAGAAACCGAACCACCGTACCCTTATCCGTAGAAGGATGCTTTTTCGCAATATAGAGTTCTTACATTGACGAATGTGCTAAAATTATCCGCATAACCGCTATGCCAAAACGCTCGGACTCAAACCGCCCAATAGAAGATCCTCGTCCAACCGCGATCCAGATCAAACTCGGTATGGGGGAAACAGCCCATTTGAGTGTGGATGTGCATGCGCAAGATATCCCTTCAAGCAGCCCTCTTACCCCTCCGGTCAAACAACTTTCTCGCCGTAGTCTGCATTGGAAAAAATGGCAAATGCCGGAACTACCGGCTTGGGCCAAACGCATCCAACCCCAAATCATTTGGGCGTTTTGGATCATGCTGGCGGTCTATCTCATTACCCGAGTGATCGGGTTGGAACAATATCCCATCTTCTTCTATTCCGATGAAGCTGTAACATCGGTAAGAAGCATGGACCTGATCTCCAACGGTCTGCGCGATGTATATGACCGCTTCCTGCCCACCTTCTTTATCAATGACAATAAGTACAGCCTCGGATTGACCGTATATTTAGTTACCATCCCCCGCATGATCTTCGGCAATCACATATGGCTTTCCCGCGGATTAACCATCTTGATCGGTTTGGCGGCCATGATCTGGGTGTATCGCCTGCTGCAGGATGGCTATAAACTGAAATACGGCTGGTTGGGCGGGTTGGTCCTGTTGGCAGTCCCCGCCTGGTTCCTCTTCTCCCGTTTAGCGCTTGAAACCCCGGTGATGACCGCCTTTTATGCCGGGTTCCTCTACTATTACCTGCGCTACCGCCAGGAAGATCCAAAGAACATCTATAAAGCATTCTTGTTGGGTGCAGCCGCTTTTTATTCCTATTTCCCCGGTCAAATGGTCATGGTTGCAAGCGGTGTGTTTTTATTCATGTCCGACTTTCGCTACCACTGGCAGCAGCGCAAAAAGCTCTGGCCGGCAGTGGTTATGCTGGTCGTTTTGACCCTCCCACTGATACGGTTCATGCTCACGGTTCCTGGCGAATATACCCACCGCCTGGTCCAATACGGATCTTATCTGGCATCTTCACAGCCGTTCATGGATAAGCTAATGACCTACCTGGGTAATTATTTGTATGCATTGAGCCCCTTGTATTGGTTCAACCCCATTGCACCCAACCCCATCTGGTGGGTAATGCGCGGGTACAGCCAATTACCGTGGCTCCTTTCCCCATTCTGGGCTTGGGGTATGGTCCAGGCTTTTCGCAAGTGGCGCGACCCGGCTATGCGGATGGTGATCGCAGCCTGGATCGCCGGTCCAAGTGCCGCTTCGTTGATGAGCATTGAGATCACCCGTGTGCTTAGCATGATCATCCCGGGTGTGATCTTTACCGCCATTGGTCTTGACCATGCCATCCGATGGTGTGAAACCCGCTGGAAACCCGCCCGCTGGGGGGTTGTACTTGTAGCAATTGGCTGCCTGGCTGCTTCGCCATTGATGCTGGTCGATGCCTTACACAATGGTCCAACCTGGTATACAAACTACGGGCAGAGTGGAATGCAGTGGGGGTCCCGCCAGGTATTCGCAGCCGCCTTGGAATACCATGCCCAAGAACCGGATACCCCCGTCTATATTTCCGGAAGCTGGACCTGGCAATCCGATATGGAAATGCGTTTCTTCATCCCGGATGGATCGAATATCCGCATGCAGAATGCGGATGCCTTTATCGATAACTATGATCCCACTGTTAACACCATCCGTTTCATCCTGCTCGCCTCAGATTACCAGCGCGCCGTGGATAGCGGCCGGTTCTGTGACATCGAAAATGAAGATGTGATCCTTTACCCTGACGGGACCCCTGGTTTTTACGTCGTCCGGTTGGACTATTGCCCTGGGGTTGAACAGGTCTTTGAAGAAGAACATGCCGCCCGGTTGGTATTAACCGCTGAAGAGGCCCTGGTTGAAGGTATTTCGGTTGAGGTGGAACACTCCTCCCTTTCAGATGGAAATATTTCAAACCTCTTTGATGGTGACATTAATACCTATATCCGTACCGAACAGTTGAACCCGTTGGTCATCGTCATCCACTACCCCACGGCCGAAACCTTAAGCGGGTTCAGTGTCAACGTGGGCTCAGAACCGATCCATATCGTCGCATCGGTCATCGACGAAAACGGCACCCAAACCACTCATACGCTGGATACCGATGCAGCCGACAATAGGCGTGATGTTGTCCTCACCTTCCCTCATCCACTGCAAGTCGTTGAATTGCACGTCGAGGTAACTCTGGTTGGGCTGGCCGAGATCTCGAGTGTCCATTGTTGGGATATGACCCTCTTGCATTAATTCCCATTTAAAG
>DATMYN010000162.1:0-13637 GCA_035560875.1 Longilinea sp.
ACGCGCGGATAAACCGAGCGAACAAATACCCAGAAAACAAAACTGACCAAGAAAAGCACTTCCACAGTCAGGATCATGCGCCAATTTTGGTTGATCCATTCCCAAATATCTTTCCAACCCGTACGGTATAACGTAAAGAGGCTTACCCCCAAAAGCAAAAAGTAAGCCAACAAAACACCGCCGGTAGTGTTCTGCAGGATATGCAGGGTTGCCAATAACCAAAAGATGAAACCCCACAGCAGTAAACCGACCACCCGCCCCAGGGCATAGCCGCGGTCGCGCAGTCCGGGTAAAAGACGGTATGTCAATGGAAGTACTGACCATCCCAAAATGCTAATGGCGAGATACCATTTCAATATTTCAATCATTTTGACCCTCTGCTCTCATTCCGAGGTTAAGGCAAAACCTCATAGATCACCGTATCCCCATCCCGATAGACTTCAGTCCAAAGTTCGCCGTTCCATGCTTCAAATATGTTATCAGCGGGGATCGCATATTCGGCTCTTTCCAATTGACCAACGATGATGTAGCGTACCTGATATTGCGTCAGGAAATTCTCCACATAACCGCGGTCTTCGGTTGTATAGAAGGTTTGTATTTGCGCTACCCGGTCTTCAACAGGTATGGTTGAAACCACACCCCGCTGTTGACGTTGATGCCAGTTCCACCCAACTACACCAGGTAGACCGGTATAGATAGTATAGCGGGAACACCAACGGTATTCGGGGCAATTCGCCTCAACAATCACGGGTGAACCCTGCACATTTTCCTGCATCCAGCGGATGGCGCGATAATCTTCGCTGAGGTCCATGTCGTCGCCAAAATCACTGTAATGGGCAGTTAGCATATACGTCATGCCGTCCAATGTGTGGGGTGCCACCAGAGAGATGCGGTCACGCACCTTATCCACCGAGGCAATTATGCTAAACAAGGCGGTTCCACCGATCAATAATGCCAAGGCAACCTGCCAAACCGATGACCAGCGCATTTTCCAACTTTGCATTACAGCCGGAAGCAGCCACATGAGCGCTGCCGCCGAACTGATGCCTAGCAGTATCCAGGCTTGTACATAAAATTTGTATACTGTATTCATTCGGCCAAGATCCCCGGATATGACTACTAATTCGACAAATAAGGTCAAAGCCAGACCGGTGCCGATCATGAACAATGTAAATCGTTTACCATCCGGTTGACCCGGACGTAAGATCAATACGGCAGACCAAACCAGCAGAAGGCCAACCAACCAGGCAATACCGACTCCAATGATCAACAGAGCCGCGATCCCAAATACCACCAGGACGGCAGCCATATAGATCCAATTCTTATAAGGCTCCAGTTTCTTCAAATGCGAAGCGGGAGTGGTCGCCATCCAATCGATTGATTCCTGGACCAACCAGGTGATCAGGATGAACAAGAACATGCCCCATTGGGTAATATACGAACCCATCGGAGTGGTGGCACCTTCCCACCAACTCGCGGATGTATAACCGGCAGCGTACCAATAGGAGTAGGGTTGGTATAACCCTATACTCACAATCACAACCAAGCCTGCCATACCAACCGCTTTGATCACCCGGCCAACCCATGCAGGGGCTGATTTCCAAAAAGGTACCGAAGCATGGCTGTAACGTAAACCGGTATAAAGAACCGCTATCACGAAGAATAACAAATAGGTTGGGAAATCCCAGGTATTGGTTGGTCGAAGCGCACCAATGATAACCCCTGAAATGAGCAGCGTACTAGCCCAGGCTAACCCGCCTAATTTGCGTTGTTCGCCTCCCCACTGCCACTTCTGGAGCAGGACCGATAAAGCCAGAGCAAGCACCATCAAGGTGATGGGCATTGCAAACAAATGCGCATGCGGGTCGGCATATAGGAATGTGAAAGAAGGAAATTCGGTGATCGGTTCACCGGGGATCACCCGGCTGGGGATCCAATACCAATCGCCGTAGGTATACGGCAGTGGATTACCGCGGAAGAAGGAACCGATTCCTAAAGCTGCCCATTGGATATGCTGGAAAAAGTTACCGGTGGCAATATCGGTCCCGGCCGATCCCAAGCGTTCCAACCCTTGCCAGATCATCCGCACCGTCCCCAGGTTACCGAGGACCAAGGTCATTACGGCAGCGGCGACCCCGCCAATAACCGGCAGCTTCTTCCACTGAGATTTCCCCTCACTTCCATCATCATTCTTGTAGGAAAAGAGCGGCGCGGCTGCTGTGATCAAGTTCGAGCCCAGGGTAAATGCACCTAAAGCGAAAAACATGAAGAATGTTGGCAAGACGAAGTTATATGCAATCGAAGGGACAACCCCCAATAGTTTTATGGGCACCGCACAGATCACAAATCCGTAATAGTAATAGTTGATATACCCGCCTGCGAACCAAGGGTCATACGGCGGGAAGGTTGTACTGCGTAGGACAGCATTCAAGTACGAGAAATCCATCGGTTTCTCGCCGCCTTTGGAGGGATGCCATAGATCGGAATTGCCTAAGCGGATCAATAGGAAGTAGGTAAAAAATGCCAGGGCGACAATTTCGACGGTTAAGAAATATTTCTTGCGGGTCTTCCATTCTTCTTTCAACTCATCCCGCTGCAGCCATCCCAACCCTAGCCCGACGATCAAAAGGAGACCAATGGCAGCCAGTATCGTCCAACGCACAAAAGGAATACCGGCAGAGCCGGCCAGCCAAACGATCAACGCTAATAACAACAACCCACCCAAGCGCGATAATGGATAGCCCTTATCGGGCAGGCCGCGGAATGCCAAACGGATGATCGGGTAAACGATCAGCCCCAATAAGGTAATGGCCAAATACCAAACCACCACACCCAGTCCGGGATATTTATTGACCAGGTCATCATAACTGAACATCTCCGACCAAGTCCCCCCGCTGGCTTGTTCCTCAGCCCGATCGGATGGGATCAAGAGGGTTGATGAAGGTCCTGTATTGGCATCGCCATAAGCTGAGGCTGATAAATACGGAGACAACAAAGCCAATACCTGCTGCGGATCAAAATCCGCCGTCCGCCGGAAGATCAACACCTTGGGATGGTCATACACCGTAAAAGCCTCTTCGGCAAATTGGGTGTTGATCTCAAACGAACCGATCGATGGGTTGGATTGATTGACATACACCAACTCAAAACCCAACAGACCGCTGTACGTTCCCGGTTGGGCAACACTGTAGCAATAGGTGATTTCCTGATCCGATGGGCAGCCGAGTAACGCCCTGTAAAATGCCACGCTTAATGGATAATCGGAGTCCAAACGGCCAACACTGCCCCACTGCCGGCTGGATGAGATAAAGAGGTAATCCGCTTGGGATAACGTCTCCAGGATGCGTTCTAATTTATCGGCATTATCCGGCCAATACATCTCCAGGTTCAGGTCACTGCGATAGACCCCCCGGTTATAGTCATACGGTTCCAGTTGACTCATTGAATAGGGTAAAGGATCATCCCAGCTTGACTCTACGGTTTGACGGTTACCATAAATACCTATCGCCCCGCTGCCGGAAACTACATCAAAGCGGATCACATAATTTCGGTTGGGATCCAGCACAATCGGATTGGTCAGCACGACTGATACAGCATCACCGCGCAGGTCATCGGTAGGTAAGAATTCTCCGCTTACTTCTTGGGTTGTTAGCGGCTGGTCGATTTGCGATTCATCATAGATCGATATCCGCAATGTCTTTTCCCCGGGCTGCTGTTCCCAATCGACCACCCGGTTCAACAATACGCTGGTGAGCGTCCCAGCTTCCCTTGGGGTAAAGTTGATCGCCAATCCCGCTTCCGGACGAATGACACCAATAGGTTCCAATAATGGTATTTGCCAGTTATAGGTTTCAGTAAGAACGGATGCCAGGAAGGGTCCAGTATAGGTTAACGCCGAATCACTTTCAGCCACGCTGAGGGTGAGTACATAATTATGGTCCGCTTCGATCATGATCGGAACAGTGAGGGGTAATGAATAGGCGTCCCCTCTTGGATCGTTGGTGCTCAACGTAGAAAAATCACTGATCAATGACCCGCTGGTTAAGATCGTACCAGGGTCACTAAAATCTGCCACGGTAACCTGGAGGGTGCGCGTCATCCCGGGAGTAGTCAAATCCCGCACATGGGTAAATTCGAAAGAGGTCAACGCCCCGGCAATATCGGAGGAAAATACCAGGGTGATCGGTTGGATCGAGGAGATGGTATTACCTTGGGGGTAATTCAACGGCTGCTGAACTTGTTCTCCCTCAATATCCATTTCCAGGTTGACCGAACTGGGGACATTTTGATAGATCCACTCACTGGCCGCGATCCTGGTTATAGGACGGGCGTAAATTCGCGTGAAAGCAAAGGCCCACAAGAAGGTACTGGTTAAGACAGTGATGCCAACCACTGCCGAAACGATCTTCGTCCATAAACCCACCTTCCGGCGCAACTCGTTAACCCATTCTACCCCCTTGTCCCATAAGGCAAATACCGCCCACGCCGCGATCAGACAAAAAGTGGGGTACACCAACATTTCATACCGCATGGTGGGATTGGGCAGCAGCCCTTGCCAAAGGAAATAGAATAAGGTCCAACCCCATAAAGGCAGGTATTTGGTCCACTCACCGCGCTTCCACATGCGCCAGCCCATCCACAAGAAACCGGCGACCGCCAAGATGCCAAGCGGTAAGCCAAACCCATATTCGACCATATTGGTCAGCGCAAAGGTGACTGGACGGTCGATCCATTGGACAGAGGGTGGATAACCCGTAGATGGTTCACTCAATGCACTTTGTGACATTAAGCTGTCGACCCAGCCATCGCTCAATCGAAAATTGAAAAAGCTGGGACCCTCAAACGCATACGGCTGGAAGATGCGGAAAGTAACAAAAGCAATAATGGCAGCCAACACCAGATTTCGGAAGAAAGTCCATATGATGTGGTTGCGGTCTTCTTCTTTATGTGACCAAAAATTTAAGAACGCCGCTAAGGGAGCTAACAGGCATAAAAAGACAGCGTTGATCTTTGAGGCGGTTGCCAAGCCCAACGCCAAACCAAATAAGGCATACGGGGTAAAGGTTTTCCAGTGTTTGGTCAACCAGTCCCATTCACCATGTTGGGGATTCAAATCCTTTTCAACCGGTTGGGTCTGAATATGAATGGCAAAATAGAAAGTAAGGAATCCAAAGAAATTCGTTACGCACTCAACCGTCATATAATGAGACAGCTGAATGGGTAATACCGCAAAACCGTAAAATGCGGCTGCCAATAAGGATAAGGACGCTTTTTTAAATAGACGGTTCCCGATCAGGTACACCAATAGGACTGTTAACGTATCGGCAATCCCGGAGATGATCCTCCCGACCAAGGTGACTTCGGTATAACCGGCTTGCCCTACCCATTGCCCAACATACTGAACGAGAAATAGGGGAAGCGTACCATACACAAAAAAGCCGTAGCCGCGGTTAGCCGGGTTGAGCGGGCTGGTCTCCGTATCGAAGTATTCGCTTAAAGAATGTACCGGCGATATGGAACCTTGCACAAGAGATAAAAAGCGTTCATCCGGGTGAAGATGGTATTGCAAGGCCCAGTCAGATCCCAGCAGCCGGAAATACAGCGAGGAGATCAAGACCACTATCAACAACGCATCCCAAATTAGGCTGCGATCAGAAAATGGTTTGCGTACTTTTACGGGTTTAATGTCTGAAAGGTCTGTCATAGTTCAACCATACCATCTCGTTAGGGGACGAGTAGAATGTAGAAATCTTTTCCATCATATTGGTCATCATAATATGATAGGACGGCATCCGGGTACATGGCTTCCAACAGCGCCAGGCTTTCGGTATCTTGCGAGTTGACGATGAACAACTGCGGGGCAGTCACTTCCAGGGTCGTGTCAAAATCCTCAGGCCATAAAGCATAATCTCGTTCCGGAAAGCCGGCGTTGATACCGACCAAACGGGTATCGACCCAATACGGATAAGGAACAACATGGGCATTATCCGGGTTTCCGATCGATTGGGTAAAACCTCTGATCACTCCGCCGATATCCGAGGTGTTCCAGGCACCGAGCAGGAATTGATTCGAGAATTGCTTGAATACCAGGTCATAATTATTGGCAGAGGTCCACCCCAATAGTCCCAGGCCAATCAAGATCACAGCCACCAACCCGCCGGTAGATCGGAAATTCCGTCTCAGGTTGGATAATATACCTTCCAGACCGATGGCAGCCACAATGAAGATCGGAATGAGCGCCCCACCGGTTCGATTTAACGATGGATTTTCATCCGGGAAAGCAAGCGACAGGGTGGACGGAAGCATCAACAGGGGAATGGAGAGTAATAAGAAAAGGTCAGCCCAATTACGAGTTTTAATGTAACGGATCAAAACCACAATAAAACCTATTAAATAGAGAGCCGCAGATACTACATCCAAAGCCGGTCGGCCGGGAATGGAATGCACCCAGATCTGACCGTCGTCATAGAAGGGCATGATAAACGCCCTCCACACATTGGTAATGAATATCTCCATGGCCGGTCCAGGCAGTGCCCGCTCGGTATCTCCCACCCTGCTGAATGCCCGGCTGGCAAAAGACTCCGGGTTTTCTATTACATAACGGAATAAGGGTAGGAAGATCACAAATGACACAAATGCCAGGATGATCAACGCCCAAATGGTCTGCACCCGATTGCCCCTGGATTGCGGATGGAGGAGATATAACGCCACCGCGATCACGACCACAAAAGGTACGATGCGCATGGGGCTGTACCCGTGCAAACCGAGCCCTAAGAAAATTCCAGCCATGATGAAATCATTGCGGTTGGTACGCTGCAGCCCGCGGATCAAATAGAATAAAACCGGTGCCACAAAAAGAGGATACAAGGGAAAGCGCAGACCGATCCGTGAGATGACATTCGGCCAGTAAGCAACACCGGCTAAAAGCAGGGCGAACAGCCCCACCCATTTGTTGCCCATGCGTTTTCCCAGCAGGTAAATATACGGCAGGGTCAGTACCCCAGCTAATACCGTACCAATTTTTAAACTAAGGAAAGACAACCCTGTACCGCAAATCAAGGCAACCGCCGCCGTAAGATACATTTGAACGGCTTCTCGCCCGGTGTTGCGCGGGAAGAAGATCGAATACTGCCCGTTGAGAATATCCCCTACATCGAGTAATTTTTCCGCATGGTCGCTGAACATTTCGCCAGGTACTTGAGAAATTTGGTAAAAGCGGAAAAAGAGAACCAATGCCGAGACAGCTATGAGAAGGATCACCCAACCGGTAATACGGATCTTGCCATCCCAATGGAATAGGTTCTTGATCCTTTGAATGAATTTCGGCTTTTCCGGATCTGTTTCCCAGAAGGCATTAATAAAGAAGAATGAGCCGGATATCCACAAGAAAACATTCAACAGATTGAATTCATTCCCGCCCATCGTCAAAAAAGCGAACACCAATAACGGCAGGCTGATCAACAGCGGATTACGTTTAGCCTTTATCGAAAAGACTTGGATTGACTCTTCAGGTATGGGTAATAATTGCCATTCCCGGGTCAAAACAGCCGCTATGACCAGGAACGCAGCCAGTCCATACAGGCTCGCGGCTGCGGCGACACTCCGGTTTGGCGGTTCCAATAAACCTTGGGCTAATATCGCCAGGATCAATGCGGTCAGTATTTTCCATGGGAAGTTGAATAACCGGCCAAAGGGAGCCGCCTTCTTTCCGGCTTGGTCGCCGGTAGTGGTTGGTTCAAGCGGCTGTTCAACAACGGTCGTGCTTTTACCCTCGGCCGATGGAGAAGCATTATGATCCAAAATCGATGCTGGATTTAATTCTTCTGACACATTCTGGCTGTCTTCAAGTTCAACAGCTCTGCGTTGTCCTATGGACTTGATTTTTGCTTTTAACAGGTCAAGTACGCTGGGTTCTTCCATAGTTTCGTTAGTATCCTCGTATCAAACCAGAACCTGAAGTGTTACTTCTTATTTTACCCCTTACGGGCGATATAGAAGGAATAAGCGCCGTCTTGTTGTTCAACGGATTCATCATAGAGAGGCTGTAAAATCCTGCGCAGGGGTGCGAAATTCCATTTATATGGTGCCACAATCCAACGACGGAAAAGGAAATGAAGGATCAAACTCGGCAGCCCAAAATAATGTCCCCATTCTAATACTGCTAAGGCTTTGGGTGAGAAATAATGCCAATATTTTTCGATGTGGAAGCCTTGGGCTTCCAACCGGGTTTTCCACACTTCCGGGGGATCGCAGTGGTAATGGCGCGAGATGCGGTTGAAGAAACGCCGGTAAAGCGCTGCCAGCCCTTTCCAATGGATACGGTCAAAAAAGCGGGCGACCGAAAGGTTGGGTAAAAAGTTATGGTTGGGCACGCAAAAGATGAAAGAAGCGCCCGGTCTGCTTACACGGCTGGCTTCGGCGATCACCGTATCGATATCCGGGATATGCTCCAAGACTGAATTGCTGATGATGCAGTTAAAGGATGCATCCGGGAAAGGCATCTGATTTCCATTTCCATGGATAACCAACCGATAGGCTCCCGTCTTCGCAGCCAGCCTCACCGGTCCGGTCCATGGGTCAATGCCGATATCCAGAGGGTGCGAGAAGGTGATACTGGCGAAGTGCCCATCGCCGCAGCCCAGGTCCAGGATCGGGCTGGTTAATTCGATGCTCTGATACGTACGCGCTTCTACGGCGCGCAGCAAACCCCTAAAATACGGCAATTCGGAAATATTCCGACCTAGAAAATCGATTTGTTCCCCAGCCATGATTATTTCAATTCCTCAGCGATTTTCTTGAATAAGATCTCATACTTCTCGGCCAGCGAATCAGGCGAATATTGTTTCTTTAGCGCTTCCTGATCGACCTGATATTGTTTTCGATGTTTAAGGATGTCGATGGCAGCTTCAGCCAAGGCATTCGAATCCCCGATTGGGACGACTTTTCCCATAGAATGGCGCATGACCGGCTGGCGAACACCGGGTAAATTGGAAGCGATACACGGCACCCCATTCAACATCGCCTCGATCTGCACCAATCCAAAAGCCTCTGTGGAATTCAAGCTGGGCAGCACCAACAGGTCAATATTATGGTAGAACAATGCCATCTTGTGAGGGCCCAACATCCCTAAAAACTGCCACTGATTGTGTTCTTGATATTTCTGGATCAAAGGCCAAAGTCGGGAAAAATATTCTTCTTCCCCAATGATATTTTGGTAAGGTCCGGCAAACTGTACCAAGGCGTTGGGGTATGCATCCAAGATCTTTGGTAAAGCCGCCAGCAAGACTTCAACCCCTTTTTCAGTGGCAAAACGCGCCGCCATGCCGATGACCGGCGTCGATTTTGACAGGATGTTGCGGTTGCGATAGTCCCGGATCTCTTGCTCACTTACATCCGGCAATTCAACCGGCGGATCGATCACTTCGACTTTCTTTAGATAACGGCGGGCATAGTTCGAGTTCTCGGCATAATCTTGTGTATACGTAACGATCCGGTGCGACCAAATCGCGGTAAGGTTATTCATGAAGGTAACGGCTTGGTTTGCCATCCAGCTTATTATCCCGGGCGGCATCAATAGATCGCAGTGATAGGTAACAATGGTCGGCTTTTTCAACAACCGGCCGCGCAGCGCCAATCCGGCAGCATCGAATTGCGGCAGATGGAGTTGGATCGCATCATGTTTTACGGCTAACCGGCTGGCTACCCATCCAAATGTGGGCATGATCACCCCTTTGCTTAATCGAAACGCAACCGGAACACGGATGATGCGTACCCCATCCTGAACCTCATCATAGGGTAGATCCTTTTGGAAATGGGAGGTTAAGACCGTTACTTGATGACCGCGGCGCACCATTGCCTTGGCTAAACGCTCGGCATATATAGTCAACCCGCTTGTATGCGGGCGGTAATACGTAAGCACGATCAATAATTTCATAAACTACTCGAACAGACCCCGGTTGGCTTTTACCCAATCTATCAATCGGCGGATACCTTCGGCAACCTTCACTTGCGGTTTCCAGCCAAGTACCTCTTCGGCTTTGCGAATATCGGAAATGAAAACCTTTTGATCACCCGGCCGCCATTCTCCCCAGGTTACCTCGATCGGATGTCCGACGGCTTTCTCGAGTAAGGGGAAGAATTCTTGGTAAACTGAGACGGCATTTGGTTTTCCACCGCCCAGGTTGAATACCTGTCCGGCAGATTTTACGGGGTTTTGGATGGCAGTATCGTAGGCATTCAACAGATCGTCAATATACAACAGGTCACGCACCTGTTTTCCATCCCCATAGATCGTGATCGGCCGGCCGGTGATGGCTGCAATAACAAACCAGGCCACCCAGCCTTGGTCTTCTACGCCAAATTGGCGGATACCGTAAATACAGCTTTGGCGCATAACGATCGTTGGCAGGTTATAGATCCTGGCATAATCACGCACATATTGGTCGCCGGTTCCCTTTGAGCAGCCATATGGAGAGTGGAAATCGAGCGGTTGGGTCTCGGAAGCGCCAAACGGGAGGTCTTTGTACCCATAACGGCCGTCTTCCTCCACAACCGGGATGTTCTCCATCTCGCCATACACCTTATTCGTTGATGTATATAAAAAGATCGGTTTTCGTCCGGAGGCACGCGCCGCTTCCAGGGCGTTGAAGGTGCCTAAGGCATTGATCTCGAAATCTTCACGCGGTTTCTGTACAGAGGTGGTAACCGCAACCTGTGCTGCTAAGTGGACAATGATATCTGCATCCCGGGCGGCTTCTTTGATTGCATTGGCCTCACGGATATCTCCCAGGATCAGTTTAAAGGAAGTATCCCCATAGACCTCACGCAGCCACTCAAGGTTCAACCGGCTGCCCGGGCGGCTGAGGTTATCAAAGACGGTTACTTTTTCTCCCCTACTTAATAAACGTGATACATAATTGGAACCGATAAACCCGGCTCCGCCGGTGATCAGGTAGTTATGCGGCATGTTCACTTGCTCCTTTGTTTGGATCAACCCCATCGGTAGAATTCTTTATCCTATCAAAGATCGAACGGATGGATTGCCCATCTTTGACCAATCCTGCCAATCCTAACACATTGTTGATACAAAAATGCATAAAATGCACAAAAACGCCATAAGCTAACGCTACGCTGCTATCGACCCCTAGGACAGCCATAGCCGCCACGATCGAACCTTCATAAACCCCCACAGCCGATGGTACCGCAGGTAGGGCTACCCCCAACGCCAGAATGCCCACCACAAATAATGGCCACCACCATTCAACTGATCCGATAAAGACCCTCATAATATAGTAATCACAGACTAAACTGAGAGCCCAGGATAAGACCATCAGTAGAAAGCTGAGCACAAATAGAACCGGTTTGGTAAGAACACTCCAACCGGTCAATAACGCATCCATTTGGGGTAAAACTTTTTGTTCCAGGAATTTTTTACCCGTCATCCAACCGGTCATCCACTTGATTACTTTGGCGTGGTTACGGGCCATTAAATATAGTACGGTTAAACCGCCTACTACACCGACCAACACAACGATGGCAACCGGTTTTGCCCATGCAATTCCAAATGCGATCGGTATGGTGCCTAACAGCAGCCCGGCAGCCAGCGCCAGATCATAAGCGCGTTCGATGAAAATAGATGAAAAGATGCGCACCGGGCTCATCCCGGTAACCCCGCTCAAAAGAAAAGCGCGTGCAAACTCGCCGATCCTCAGGGGAAACAGGTTGTTGAAAAGATACCCCTCATTAACGGCAAAAAAAACCTGGATGGGCTTGGGTTTGGATTCCAAAGCCAGCCACCAGGCTAATGCCCTGGGGATCATGGAAATGATAAAAATTATGAAATAGACGGCTATATCAATGGGATGGACACGTTGGAACGCAGCCATCAATTGGTCCCAATCTGAAATTCGAGTGACCGCATAGATTGCCAGCGCGCTGATGATAATCCCCGGCGCCCAACGTGAAAATTGTTTCCAAAATCGACCAGATCGGGAACTCACTCATCCTCCAGGCGCAGCACTGCCATAAAGGCATCCTGGGATATCTCCACATTCCCAACCATCTTCATGCGGCGTTTACCCTTTTTCTGCTTTTCAAGCAGCTTTTTCTTACGGGTAATATCACCGCCATAACATTTAGCCAATACATCTTTTCGCAGCGCTTTTACGGTCGCTCGCGATATGATCCGACCCTCTGAGGATGCCTGGACGGGCACATCGAATAATTGACGGGGGATCAATTCTTTCAGCTTCGTCACCAAGCGCTGGCCTTTATGGTAGGCCTCATCCTTATGGACAATGGTAGCCAAGGCATCCACCGGTTCACCACCCACAAGCACTTCCACTTTAACGAGGCTGCCGGGGCGGTATTCCTTAAACTGGTAATCCATGGACGCATACCCACGCGTGCGTGATTTAAGCGCATCGAAGAAATCAACGATCAACTGAGATAACGGGATCTCAAAAGAAAGCTGAACGCGGTTCGGGGCCGGGTATTCCTGGCCAAGGAAAGTGCCATGCCGTTTGGTTACCAGGTCCATGATCGACCCGTAAAATTCAGTCGGGGTAATGATCTGAACCAGCATCCACGGTTCACGGATCTCTTCGATGATGGCCGGATCCGGTAATTGGACGGGGG
The DNA here is from genome assembly GCA_035560875.1 of Longilinea sp. GTDB lineage: Bacteria > Chloroflexota > Anaerolineae > Anaerolineales > Anaerolineaceae > DATMYN01. The sequence goes on from DATMYN010000162.1 coordinate 12,637, forward strand.
AGTCAACTGTTATGGATGTGCCGTTGGTCAATGCAACTTCGTATTCAACCGAGGGTGCGGTTACGACGATATCCAGGTTGTATTCCCGTTCAAGCCGTTCTTGGATGATCTCCATATGGAAGAGACCCAAGAACCCGCAGCGGAAACCGAAGTTCAATGCCTGGGATGTTTCCGGTTGATAGGCTAAGGAGGCATCATTAAGCTGTAGTTTTTCGAGTGATTCCTTTAAATTGGCGTAGTCTTCGCCATCCACCGGGTAGATCCCCGCGAAAACCATAGGCTTCGGCTGCAAGTAACCCGGAAGGGGTGCATCGGAGGGTGAAGCTGCCAAGGTGATCGTATCACCCACCCGGCATTCGCGGACTGTTTTAAGACCCGTGGCAATATAGCCAACATCACCGGCTTCCAAAAGATCAGCCGGTTTCATCATTGGTACAAACACACCCACTTCAACCGGCTTTATTTCCACACCGGTATTCATCAATCGGATGACATCGGTGGCTCGGATACTGCCTGTGACTACACGCACATAGGCGATCACGCCTTTATATGAGTCATAATGCGAATCAAAGATGAGGCACTTCAACGTTCCGGTTTGATTCCCGGTCGGTGCAGGGACACGCGCCACGATCGCTTCCAATACCTGCTCAACGTTTATTCCGGTTTTAGCCGAAATGCGGATGATCTCGTTTTTGGGGATGCCCAGCAGGGCTTCAAGGTCTTCGGCCACCACATCCGGTTGAGCTGAATCAAGATCGATCTTGTTGATAACCGGAACAATGGTCAAGTCTGAACCTAACGCCATATAAAGGTTTGCCAATGTTTGCGCTTCAATACCTTGGGTGGCATCCACAACTAGCAGCGCCCCTTCACAGGCGGCTAAGGCTCGGTTTACTTCATAATTAAAGTCGACATGTCCGGGAGTATCGATGAGGTTAAGCTCATAATCTCTGCCGTCGGCGGCTTTATAGTTCATCCGCACGGCAGAGGCTTTGATGGTC
>DATMYN010000163.1:0-8710 GCA_035560875.1 Longilinea sp.
GCTTTAGACTTGAACTGAATTTGATGTCGCGTAATTTATAAGGTTTTGCATAAAAAAAACTCACAGCCGACTTGGCTGTGAGTTTTTTTATTAACTGTGAAGCTGTTTGGCTCTTTCCGCAAGAGCCACATCTTCCGGCTCTTGCGGGTTTATCACTACGCCGTGGGGGATCTTATTGCCCTCCAGGTCGACGTGGATAAAGGTAATGAACCCCTCGACCACGATTTGATCCTGAACCTTGGCGGAAATATGCGCCACCAGACTGGTCTTGCCGGCCAATACGATCCGGCTGGTGAAATAGATCAACTCACCGCGCTTTACCGGACGGCTGAAATGCATCCCGTGGATCTGCAGGCAGACGATATTCTCCGGCTTGGTCAGGCTGGCTGCCGCCACAAAACCGGATTCAACGAACCATTCCGCTGTCCGCCCGGCATAGAGGGTTCCGTGATGGTTGAGGTCTTCGCTCTTAACCAAATGATAGGTCTTGTAATTTGGTAACTGCATTGTTTCTCCTTACCAATATCAGATCGAAGCCGACCCGGTTCGGATAAACCGGAAGGAATCTATCTTACTACCAATCAGCAGGCGGGAATAGACCCCCACCATCCGTGTGTATTTGCTCTCTCCTCCGAATTCGTTCGCATAATTAAAAACGGATTTTGGGGAGGTGGCCAAAGGCCGGAGGGGGCTTCTTTCGTATGCGCATTGTGATTCTTGTAGGGGCGAGGCAAAATCGCAAGCAAAAATCCTTCAACCCCTTACCGCCTCGCCCGTTATTATCTCCATACCGGTCGGAATGATCACAATCCTCTTTTTCTCCCCGCCTCTACCAAACAGCCGTGCATTCCATCCTTTCCGTCATATCCGGGTGCTTCCTCTTTCCCTCCTCCCGCCAGGGGGGAGGTGTCCGAAGGACGGAGGGAGTGATGTCCGCCCAATATCAATCATAGGGCAATCAGGACAAAGTCCGGGTCCTACCCCGCCAGGATCAATCTTTCAACCGTTCCTTCAACGCTTCCGGAACAGGCATACGGTTGCGCTTGATGGCAGCCATCACAATTGCCGGAATATATTCTTGGGCAGAAAGGCCCCCCGCCAAGGCGCAGGTCTCAAACCAATGGTCGGGAAGTGCCGGCTGGGCGTTAACGGAGATGGCATACAACTGCTCATTGGTATACAGCATATCGCAGCGGGCAAAATCTCGCATCCCTGTACAGCGGAATACCTTACGGGCAAAATCGGTAACCCTTGCGGCCAAGGCTGGGTCTTCAATCGGGCTGATCCTGGCATGTTCTTCCGCGGCGACATTCCTGGCTATCAAGCGGTAACGGCGCACATCATCCAGAACAGTCTCTACCGGTAATACCTGCCCGCGCGCCGGTTGCCCGATCAGAGCGGCCGAAAATTCACGCAGCCCGGGATCGGTACCCAAAAACTCTTCCAGGAGTAGTTCTTCATATAGTGGAATCATCAACTCGACCATATCGTACAAGGCCATACGGTTATTCACAAAAGTTTGCTCGCGAAACGCATACCGTTCCGCCTTGTGCGCCGGTCTGAGGATGAAGGGATAACCATCAATAGGTAAAAAATCCAGGCTGTCGGTCTGTTTGATCAGGGTATACGCCGGTGTTTGCACCCCGCTTTTGGAAAAACACTCCCGCAAAGCATACCCGGAACGGGTTAACTCCACTACCGGAGGTGTGGATCCTACATAGGGAATTTTCCTATCCGCCAACCAGCCATTTAAATTTTGTCCCGCTTCCTCTTCACAGGAATATTCCAGGCTGAACACCAATTCCGGCCTGATCGACGAAACCAGCCATTCCACCTCGCTCAAACTGGCAGCCGGACGCCATAAGGCGGTAAAACCAAATTCCTCCAGGTTTTTACACAGCCCGTCCCACTTTTGAACGGCACCGCCCGTTACCCCTTCTTGTTTTCCGGCCAGGATCAATAGTTTCATCGTGTCACTTTACGTCAAGGATCTACCTATATCGAAATAATCCAATGTTTTTTCTGCAGCCACCAGGCGAATACGCTCAATATCACTAATAACCCAACCGCCTGGGTTATCACCAGCCACAACGGCGCCTGCCCATACCAACCTGCCGCGGATGGCAGCACCACGATCGATAGCACAAAATAATGGGCAATATACAGCAGCAGCGGGTTTTGACCCCACCAACTTAATAAACGCGCCCCCCAGCCGGCTTTATCGGTAAGTAGGTAAAAAACAAAGAAGACCAACCCGCTAATCCCCGTACTGACCAGCACATAGCTGGAAGAGACCCGGTTCTTGCTGATCAACGCCCAAGGCGTTTCTGCAGCTCCCCAGCCTGCCAACAGCACAACCAGGGCGGCTAGGGCAAACCACCAGCGCGAGACCTTTGTAGAATGGAAAATATCCGCCAGAGCCGTGGTCAGGATCAGCATCCCCGCCCAACCCAGGCAGCCCATGATGCCCCCATGCGAGGAGGACAGCACCGGGTACAACCAGCCGTTATTCAAGAGGATCTGGTAAACCACCAGCAGCCCGCCGGCGGTCAAGAACCGCACCCAGGTGGGGGTGAACAACATCGGCAGGGTTAACAAGCCGGCCACCCCGATCGATTGCAGTACCCCCCAATCCGCATCGCCGTTATTGTATAAAACCGCCATTTCCGCCGCCGATAGGATGGCGCCAATACCGATCAACGCCAACCAGCGGCGCACAAAATGACCCGTCATTGCCTTGCTGCCGTCCCGCTGCTGCCTGCGGCGGGTTGAAATACCGTACGTCAGACCGATGGCAAAGATAAAGAAAGGCGCCACCAGATCGATAACAGTCAAACCGACATCCGGGGCGTGTTTTAGCCAGGCCGGTATCCACTCTACCCCGGCCAGATAATTAGCCAGCACCATGGTCATAATGGCAAAGCCGCGGAAGGCATCGATGGATGAAAAACGGGGTTTGTGTGGTTCGGAAGCGGTTTGGGTCACAACGACCTCATCATGATCAGACTGGATGCACTTTCTATAAATTCATTGTACAACAAATCTTTTTGGCTTATACCCTACAAGTTGAATTCGTCACCAGGTTATTGGTACTTATTCATTTGCCCTACCTAATCAGGCGGTCTATAATCTAATGACCTGAATATAATTTACTCATATTTTAATAGGTCAAAAGAGGGAACAATGTCTGAAAGTTTACAACAAGGTATTGCCGCTTATAAAGCGGGTCTCATGGAACAAGCCAGTTCTTTATTGCGTAAAGCAGCCGAGGAAGAGCCGAGCAATCCGGAAGTATGGTACTACGTCAGCTTTACCCTGGATGATTTGGACCGCAAGCGCAAGGCGCTGCGCTATGCATTACAGTTAAACCCAAATTATGCTGAAGCCGCCGAGGAACTGCGCCGGTTATCCCAATCTGTTCCGTATGCCGCTTCAGCCACCATATCCCCTCCCACCATTCCGCCAGTTCCCCCCATGCCGGGCTATACCATGCAGCCCCCCACCGGTATGCCGGGCGCTTATCCCGGCACCGCTGCCTACCCCGACCGCCAACTAGGTCCGCAGGGGTACGGGGCTTCCTTATGGGGACCATTTGCCGGGTACGGCACCCGCCGCCGCCATATAGGTTGGTTGATGGATAACAAAGCCGAGCGCGTTGAAGAACTGATCGGTAAAACCCGCACGCGCCTGGCCGACCGCCAGATCCCGTTTGTGAACATCACCGAAGAGCAGCTTACCAATAAAGGTATTGCCGTTGAAACCCGCCCCTACTTCCTCATCCGTCGCGATCTGGTCACCATCGGGCTGAATATCTCTCAATTCGGTAAAGACCTGTTCGTTTCCATTGCGTCCTTTCTTAAACCACCCATCAGCTCCTTCAGGGTCATCGCCCTGGTTATAGCCGTCATTTATTGGATCTTCTACCTATTCCTGCCCTTGATCATCAACAGCGCCTTGACCAACGCCGTCAATAATATGATGGGCAGCCTTGGCAGCATATATGGCTCATCCGGTTACGGTTCCTCCGGTAACGGATTGGGCGGGTTGATGTTCCTGGTGTGCTTCCTCGGCCCAATTGGGTTTGTGGACGGTATCGCCTTAGGTATCTTCCTCATTTACTCGTTCTATAAATGGCTCAAGGAGAAGGATTTTTGGGCTGCACTGCGCACCACCCCCAACGAATTCAATGAAGATGACCTGATGGCTTTGGAAAAAGCAGCCGAACAGACTGTGCGTCAATCCATTGATGAGATCGGGTTGGATGCAAACGACCTCATCCCGGTCACGGCCGAACAAGACAAACGGTTGATCTAGTTCTTTAACCATGCCAGTTACCACATCGATCATCTCTCCACCGCCTGCCACCCTGCTTTTACCCGCTGTGCCGGGCAGCGGGGTGGAATCGGTCGTGTGTGGGTTCAGCCTGCCCTACCTGCCGGATTTTCTCAACGACCACACACTGCTGGGGCAAACCCCCTCTGAAAAACTGCAGGAAGTGCTGGAACGCTTTACGCGTTTCTTGAGCGGCATGCGTAAATACCAGAGCTCAGCCTTTGCCCTGCGCTTTTTTGCGCAGCCGCAAACCGGCAGTATCGAGGTCAGCCTGCTGGCACGCATTCAAGCCGCCCCCAAACAAGCGGAAGCAGCCGCCTTGCAGCTTGCCCAAGATATCCAAACTCACCTCACCAGCTATGGCTTCACCGCCATTCCTTTGGCGGTGGATGACCTGCGCCGGGCGGTCAACCCCTTTAGCCAGCCGGCGGCTCTGGTGGAGCTCCGCCAGCAAGAGGCGGTCATCCCGCTGCCCACCGTGGGGAAAGAAGCCTTCGTGGTCTACCCCTATTGGGGTCCTGCCGGCGCCTGCCTGGAACCCTTTGAGACCTTGCTGCGTCTGCCCGCCCCGGCTGTGTTGAGCATCTTCCTCCAACCCACCGATCTGACCCCGGCCGAATTGGACAGTCTGTCTGAGGCATCCTATATCGCTCAGACATTAGCCAATAATGAACGCGCCGCCGTCAGTGATACCACCATCCGGCGCACGCACGATCCGAACGCCGAATTGGTCGGGCGTATTTATGCTGCCTATCTTAAATCACTGAATGACCCATTCCTGGTGACCGTTCAGATTGCCAGTACCGACCCCAATGCCGCTTGGACAGTTGGGCGCGCTTACGCCTCCGCCCTCGGGCAGCGGACCAGCACCCATTTACCCGCCCAGGATGAGCAAGAACTGCCCGCCGGAGCGGATATTCTGACCCCGCGTAACCAGGATGAGTACACCAAGGCGCTGACCGCCTTCCAACAACTGGTGTGGATGCCGTGGGGCGCCAGTCGGGCTACCCCCGGTAAAGAACGCCTGCCGTATCTGGCCGGGGCAAAAGGCGCCGCGACTGCCTTCCGCTTCCCCGTCAGCGTGCGCGGCGGTGTGCCAGGTATCGCTGTGCGCCAGTCCCCGCCCGATTTCGAGCCCGGGCCGCGGCCCGACCGTGCCAGTGCTGCCGAGATCCACTTGGGTAATTATGAGCGCGGCGGAGCGGCAGTGGTGCGCTTGGACGACCTGGTGCGCCACACCCTGATCACCGGTTTCACCGGTTCAGGCAAGACCAATACCGTGCTGTACCTACTGGACCAACTCTGGAAGGAAAAACATATCCCCTTTTTGGTCATCGAAGCAGCCAAAAAGGAATATCGGGCGCTGGCCAATGTGCCCGGGTTCGACGATCTGCTGCTGTTCAGCCTGGGGGATGAAACCTGTTCCCCCTTCCGGTTGAATCCCTTTGAACTACTGCCGGGCGTGCGCCTTGAAGCCCATTTAGGCCGCCTGCAAGCTTGTTTTGACGCCGCTTTACCCCAATTCGGCATCCTACCCTCCATCATTGCCGAGTCATTGGAGAATATCTACAAGACCCTGGGCTGGAAGCTAACCGATAAAGCCACCGGGCAAGAGGAGCGCCTCTTCCCGACCTTGCGCGACCTCTTTGATGAGGTCATCCGCGTGGCTGAAAACCGCGGTTATGCCGGTGAGACCTATCACAACATCCGCGCGGCCGCCGCCGGACGCATCGGAAACTTGCTGCGTGGCTCGCGCGGCCGCATGTTCGGCTGCCAGCGCTCGTACCCGGCGGAGCAGTTGTTCTCCCGCCCGGTCGTGCTGGAGTTGAACAACCTGAACGAAGACGATAAAGCCCTGACCATGATGTTCCTGCTTACCTGGCTGCGTGAATACCGCGAGTTACATCAGGGGAACACGCTCATGCACATCACGGTTGTGGAAGAAGCCCACAATGTCCTTTCTAATGTAGCTCCTTCGGGGAATACCGAAGTGTCGGCGGATACCAAATCCAAGGCGGTGGGCGCCTTCACCAACCTGCTGTCGGAGGTGCGCTCTTACGGCGAAGGCTTGGTCATTTCCGACCAATCTCCCGAAAAGCTGGCCCCGGATGCGCTGCGCAACACCAACCTACAGCTTGCCCACCAACTGCGCGATCAGCACGACCGTCAGGCAGTGGCACGGGCCATGATCATGGACGAGACCCAGCAGGAATTCTTGGGTAAACTGCGCACCGGGCAGGCAGCTTACTTCCGCACCGGGCTGGAAAAAGCCGCCTTCATCACCGTCCCGCCATATAAAGATCAAGCCGGTTTCACCAAACTCCCCGGCGATGAAGCTGTAAAAACCCGCATGGCTGCCTTCCAACAGCAGTACCTTACCCAAACCTTGCCGTTCGATGGGTGCCGGTTCTGCGGCAGCCCCTGCCAATACCGGGATGCGCTTGAACCGTATACCCTGGATAAAGAATTGAATGAATCATTAATCCGCGGTATGCAGCGCTTTAACGAACACCCCGAGCCCGAAGCCCGACCCGAGAATTGGCGTGAGGTAGCTAAACCGGCCGTGGAAGCAGCCAAACTGGCCGGCCACCCCAAACAAGTGGATGCCGCTTACTGCTTTATCGCCCACGAACTCAAGATCCGCTTTCGCCAGAGCATGCGCGAGCGTTTTGAGACCGCTTTTCACGAGATCGCCGGGTCGAAGGGTTAACAGTCCTTAGACCAGGAGGAGAATGTATGGATATTTCCGGTGCAGCAAAGACTGCCGTTGATCTGACCGAAAAGACTGCCAAAGCTGCCAGCGACGTCGCTGGAACGGCGGTAAAAGCCGTCGAGAGCGGTGTGCGGGCTGTTTGGTCCATGCTGGATGCACCCAGCCAAAAACTGGATGCCGCCAAAATGCTGACCCCCCAGGGGAAAAATGCCCTGCAAGACCTGAAACCGGGTGAAAAAGCATGAATGAGAACCTGACCGAACAGGAGGTCCCTTCACCCGAACCGGTCAAGCCTCCCATCCCCAAGATGTCCAATGAAGGACTGTCAGCCATGCAGGATGAGGACGCCCCCGCTGCCCCATCGGCCCAGGCGCAGGATGTACCCGCCTACAACCCAACCGTAGAAAAGGAACCATCTAAGGAAAACAAAGAGGCGACCGCCCCGGTGGCTGTAACGGCCGTGAATGATGCCCCGACCGCCAACCCCAATGACACAGCTCCTGCGGCAGCCCAAGAGACCACCCTGCCCAACGGCGAAAAGGTGAAGGTAACCGGTGGGGTACATGCATTCAAGGACCTCAACCACCAGCAAGGCAATGAAGTCCCCGGGTACGAAGGCACCTGCGGGCTGTGCTCCGTCCAATGTGTAGGCAACCAGTTTGGGGTCACCAATGACCAGGGTAAACCCCTCAGCGAGGCGGATGTGGTCAACACGGCCAAAGATAACCGCCCGCCCTTATGTACCACCGGTGGCTTGCCCGAGCATAATGGTGGTACCTCCCAAGAAGGTCAACAAGAACTGCTGGCTAAAATGGGCATACCCTCCCAAATCAAAGAGAACCAAAGCATGGACGCCCTGGCAAAAGATGTTGAAGCCGGTAAGGGTGTCATTGCCGGTGTAAACTCGAATGAATTATGGGGGCTCAACCAACCGGGCGGTTTGAATCAATTCTCGCGTCCCGATCATGCTGTCACTGTCATCGATACCGCCCGCAATCCGCAAACAAATGAATTGATGGGATTCTTCATTAACGACAGTGGCAATAATTACGGTAATATTGGGTCAGGCCGTTTTGTTTCGGTAAGCGATATGCTGCCCGTCTGGCAGAATGCCGGCGGTTCGTATGTGGTCACCGATAAGCCTTATCCCTCTCCCTGGAGGTCGAAATGAATGATTTGAAAATTATGACGATCGAAGAGATCAGCCAGGCGCTCTCGCACCATGGCGTTATCAGCCATGAGCTGCCCATGGAGTGGGAACTATCGCTGCCCCTGCCTACCCTGCTGCCCGGCCGGCCGGCCTATACCTGGTTTGCCTGCCCGGCCTCGCGTAAACCCGGCCATCCCCTGCATCTTTCACCCCCCGACCGGCGCTTTACGCTGGATGCCACCAATGCGCGTTTATTACTATACGATACCGGCGAATGGCTGAAACCCGGCTGGCAAGCCGTGACCCTGACCCCCAGTCCCAAAGGCCGTGCTGAACTGACAACGGATTTTCAGAATGTTGTCTCGGTATTGAATAATGCCGCCCAAGCCTTGTTTACCCGCCAAAGCCCCCCGGCCGGAGCGCAGGCTGCTCTGACTAACTATCTCAATCCTGAAATGCTGCCCTGGTACCAGGCCCTCGCCCCCGATCTTTGGCAGTGGTTAGAATAGAAATCT
>DATMYN010000164.1:0-11800 GCA_035560875.1 Longilinea sp.
AAACAAGGGCTGTTGAGTACTCAACAGCCCTTGTTTTCTTATATCGCTATTTTAAGTGATCCTTTACATACTCAGCGACCGCGGCAATGGCAGCCGGTAACTGGGTTGGATCTTTTCCACCGGCCTGAGCCAGGTTGGGACGCCCGCCCCCGCTGCCGCCGATAAGCGGGGCGATGGATTTAACCAACTCCCCGGCTGAAATACCCCGTTTGATCAAGTCTTCGGTAACGGCACTGATCAACATTGGTTTATTATCAGCCACACTCCCTAACACGATAATGCCGCTTGGGTATCTTTCACGGAACTTATCTGACATTTGGCGAAGTGTGTCCGCATCGGCATTGGCCAGCACAACTGCTAACACCGGAACCCCATTTACAACCGGAGCATTTTCCAGATGATGTTGGAATTCAACCGCCACCAATTCTTGGCGAAGTTTTGATAACTGTTTGCGGAGTTGATCGGTTTCATCCAAAACTGTGATGGCTTTCTCCGGCAAACCGTCCACCGAGCTGCTCAATCGGAAAGCGGTCTCGCGCAGGATCTGGGTTCGTTTTTGAACCAATTCATAGGCTCCGCGCCCGGTCACCGCTTCAATCCGGCGCACACCGGCAGCTGCACTACTCTCACTGGTTATCAAGAACAACCCGATATCACCGGTTTCATCAACATGGGTACCACCACATAGTTCGTAGGAGACCCGTTCTTTATCACCAATCGTTATGGTTCGAACCGTCTCACCGTATTTTTCACCAAATAAAGCCATTGCCCCTTCGGAAATAGCTTCATTGAGCGATTTGATCGTCAGGGTCAGTTTGAAATTATCTAAAATGGCTCTATTTACCCCTTCTTCGATCCTTTCAAGCTGTTTAGGTGTAACTGCTTCAGGGTGGGTGAAATCAAAGCGCAAGCGATCAGGGGCTACTAAAGAACCAGCCTGGCGGGCATGATCCCCTAAGATAGAATGCAGTTGAGCATGCAGCAAATGAGTGGCAGTATGGTTGCGCATGATATCTTTTCGGCGGGCATAATCTACGCTGGCTGTAAATTTATCCCCCACGGCAGGCCGGCCGCGCTTCACAGTGCCGATATGGACGATAAGCCCGGCGGCTGGTTTACGCAGATCTTCCACTTCTATTTCCCACGAGCCATCTTGAGCGCGGATCACACCGGTATCGTTGGTCTGACCACCGGATTCGATATAAAATCCGCTGTGCGGCAGTAATACTTCAACCAACTGCCCCTCTTCGGCTTGTTGTTCAACCTCGCCATCATAAAAGAGAGCCAAAACTTCGCCGCTGAACTCTCCAACCTTGTAAGGATCATACGAGACACCACTGGCAGGGATCTTCTTTTGGGCTTGGAGTTCCTCAAACACGGTTCTGAATACTTCCACATCCTCGCCGCCCATGAGCCCAAAAGCCTTTCCCGCCCCGGATTGAAGCCGGTGTTCATCCATGGCATTACGGAAGCCGCTTTCATCCACCTCATATCCCTGCTCCCGGCAGATATCCCTGGTTATCTCGAGGGGTACACCATGAGTGGCATAAAGGTCAAATGCTCTCTCACCATTTAGAATTTTGCTTCCCGTTTTATCAAGTTCTCTCAACATATCTTCAAGGTGGTTAATACCCTCCTCAACAGTCCGCTGGAAGCGTTTTTCTTCGCGTGTGAGGCTGTCTAAAATGGCTTTACGGTTCTTGGCCAATTCCGGGTATGCTACGCTGTAATTATCCACAACAACTTCAGCAACCTTTGCCAAAAAAGGTTCATTCAATCCAATTTTGCTGCCAAAGCGAGCTGCCCGGCGGATGATCATCCGGCAGACATAATTCCGCCCGGTATTACCGGGAACAACCCCATCGGCAATTAAAAAGGCAGCCGAACGGGCATGGTCGGCGATTACCCGGTATGGAGTTAAGTTCTTCTCACGTTCTCCATCCGTATGCCCAGTCAATTGTTGCACCACTTTTAATAATGGGAAGAACAGATCAGTCTTATAGTTCGATCCGGTATTCTGCATGATCGAAACAATGCGGTCTAATCCCATTCCGGTATCCACATGGGTGGCAGGTAATGGTTCAAGTTTCTCAGAATTAATTCGGTTATATTGGATAAAAACCAGGTTCCATAATTCCAGGAAGCGTTTACAGTCACCATTTACCCCACATACATGGCCAGGGATCCCTTTTTTATCACAGGCATCCTCTCCCAGATCGATGTGGATTTCACTATCCGGTCCGCATGGGCCGGTTTCAGCCATTTCCCAAAAATTATCTTTTCGCCCGAAATAAAGAATATGCGATGGATCTAATCCGGGCTGCTTACGCCATTCTGCGGCAGCCTCTTCATCGGTTGGGATACTTCCCTTTTCATCTTTGAAGACAGTCACCCATAACTTACTACGATCAAGTTCCCAAACACTCGTAAGCAATTCCCAAGCCCACGCGATGGCGTCTTTCTTATAATAATCGCCAAACGACCAATTTCCCAGCATCTCAAAAAAAGTGTGGTGAGAGTTATCTCGTCCGACGTCGTCAAGGTCATTATGCTTGCCGGCTACACGCAGACATTTTTGAGAATTGACCGCCCGCGTATATGGCCGGTGGTCGGTGCCTAGAAACACATCTTTGAACTGCACCATGCCAGCATTGGTGAACAGCAAGGTTTGATCCCCACCCGGAACAACAGACGAAGAAGCTACAAAAGTGTGCCCGCGCTCCTTGAAAAAGTCGATAAAAGATTGCCTGATCTCTGCGCCTGTTTTCGGTTTCATATACCTGCTCCATCTGTTCGAGATTGTAAACTTGCCTGATTATACGCGTATTAGCGGACGTGTGCAATGCAAGATCAAGAAAATCGGGTTCTATCTACTTAAAAACTGCTCGCCGGGTCATTCTCTTTGACCCGGCGAGCAGTTTTAAATCACTGAATATATATCACTATCTTGAGACGGCCATTTTGATTACTTTACCTTCTTTATTCAAGGTTACATGTGCATATTGGCTGTTAGCGTGTTTCCCCAGATGAACCTCTTTACACACGGAAACTTTAAGATTGGTTACGGTAGTCGGAGATCCATCCGCTTTTTTACGGTTGTTAAATTTGACGCTGGAGCGGTTGACATGGATAGTGGCCGATTCCAAACCCGGTAAGAATGGTTCCAGCACGCTCTTTACCTGGGCGATCATCTCACCGGAAGCCCGGTGCAGCTGTTCGTCATCCCCAAGCCCTTCTTCGGATGTGCGGATATTGGTTTGGGCTGTTATGCGCTGAACGCCTTTCATCTTTGAGCCCCAGTTGCTGCTGCCCATTAATGGGTCGCCAAACAGCACAAAGGAGATCAAGGTCTTTTGGTCTTCGCCATCCAAATATCCCTGACGGCGGGTCATTTCACGGGCAAGGTCGATCTTGGCTTGCATAAAGGCATCCCCGGCAGTGAATCCTTCCTGTACGTGGGTCCAGAAACTGTTACCTAATAGATCAGCACCGATCAACGGTGTGGTAATGGATCCATAACTGACACAAGTGGAAGCAACCAAAGTGTTAACCCCAACTGCAATGAAACGCAGCGCTACCGATTGGCTTTCGGCTTTATTGACCACATAGCCACCATAACAGGCTTCGCTGAAGACCACGCTGGGGGATGTAACATCCTTGACGATATCCAACGAGGATACAGCCACCGGATAATCCGGAGCACTCGAGGTATCGCCGGCGTCTTTTTGCCCGTACCATTCCGGCGAATCGGATAAACCGTGCAAGTTGTAGTATCCGAAGGTTGATGCGGAAACCTTATGTTTTTCAAGGATGGATGAACTGATCGGCGGAGAAACCTGTAAGCTTCGGGTATCGCCGATCGGTTGGAAGGCTGCTACGGATGATGAACGCCACACCGCTGCCGTGAGTCCGTAATTGAAAGGTTTTTCTGCCCCGCGGAACATGGCAAACGGATCACGGAAAAACAATGCCAGGGTTTCTTTGATCTGTTGGAACAGATTTGATTTACCGGTTGACCCGCAATGATAGGAATTGATCTGGCGGATCTCTTCCAACAACAACCCCGCATCTGTTCCGGCTTCTCCGGGCAAACGCCCCACCGGCCAGTTCGGGATGAAATAGTTGCCATCCAGGGTTGTGTAGGGGTTGTCCGAAAGCACCGATTCATCCATATCATCGGTTGGATTAGGTAAACGATGGAAGGGAATGACCTGCTGACCACCGACGATCAATACACACCCGATCATCTGACCATGAGCTTCCAGGGCATTATCCAAATCAGCTAAAGCGAGCTTGATCTTCCAGGGATCGGCTGTATCAACGGCTGTCAATCCGTATCTGCCCATGCTTTCCATATCATCGGGGTATAAAGTAATGGCGCCCCACCCTTTTCGGGAACGGATCGTTTCTACCAGCCGGTTCAATTCGTCAATGATGACTTGACTGCTGTGTGAACCATATTGCGCTTGGAGACCCTGCCGGGAAGAAAGGACAACATAGATAGGGAACCGGCTGTCGGCTCGACCTAAACCAGGTTTCTTTACCCGGCGGGCAACCCCTTCCAATTCCTGTTCAACACCTACCAATTTTTCACTGGGGGCAGCGGTTTTGACCGGGAAGGGGAATTCAGGTCCGCTTGTTTTGGTCGGCTGGCGGTTCTGGATGGGCTCCACCGGGGCATCGATGCGCGAGGCATGGATATGCGCATTCTCGTTTTCCGGTGTATCTACTGGAGAAACTTCAGCATTTGGTCCGGCTTCAGACACATGCGCACCGCCGTTGCTGAGTTGATTCCAACCCATGATCGCACTCACATCCGCGGGAACCTGGATATCAAAGTAGATCTTCAATTCCTCCGGCCACAATGACTTATAGGGGAAATTATTCCCCCACAATCGGTTCGGTACCTGACCAGCAGGGTCGAATGAAGCACAGTAATGCAATAAATTTACCGCATTGCTCTCATCCCCCAATTGCATTTCGGCATCGGCTAAATACAGCCTGAATGCCAAAGAATCGGGCCAGCGCTGATGGTAGATTTGCGCTAAGGCATGGCTAACATGGATATCTTCCGCTTGAGCGGTGAGTTTCATGTGCTCAACCGCTAACAGATCAACATCCTTAGCATCCGCCAATTGGGACATTACCGCCTGCAACGATTGACCCGGATCTCCCTTCAATCCCTGGTCAAGGATATGCCGAACAACCCGGCTCCACACCGGTACTTTGGAGGAATCTCCGGCGCCGCCCAAGGCATAAACGGCTGCTTGAGAAAATAACTCTTTTGTGCTGTGCGATTGTTCAGCGATCGAAGCTAATGCCTGCTGGGCTTGTAGGTATTCAGGGTCAAGACGGCAAACCCTTTCGAGTACAACACTGGCTTGTTCAGGTTTACCTTCATTCCAAATTCCAACAGCTTGAAGGTATTGGACCTCAAGATCGCCCGGATAAATGGCCAGCCAATGTAAGCAAGCCTGGCGCATGAAACGATACGATTTGCATTGATGCGCCACCTGCAGCATCTTTACATATTCGTTGCGGTTCAAATAACGGATGGCGGAAATATCAAATGATCCTGCGGTGTTCATGGGTTAATGAACCTCCTGTGGGTTGTGAACCAGGTTTAGGGTGACCACAACCCCTAATTGGCGGTTGATGTTCACGTCATGCGGAGCTAATTCCAGAGCCCGACGAAGCATACTCTCGGCTCCAACGTAATCTTTGCCTTCTTTCATGATCATGGCAGCTTGATAATAAGGCTGCGGGTTTTCAGGATTCACCTGAGCTGCCATATTGAATACTTCAATGGCTCGTGAATATTCTCTCCGAGATTGGTAAACATCTCCCAATCCGAGGTAATGACCGATATGCTCAGGTTGAAGGCGGATGGCACTACTGAAAGCCTGAACGGATTGATCGAGCAGACCCAACGAGGCACTTACCCGTCCTAGTAATGCTTGCACGGGAGCCTGGTTAGGATCAATACTCAAAGACCGCCGGGAAGTAGATTCTGCCCGTTCTAACAGACCAATTTCATGCTGTAACTCAGCCAAGAAATTCAATGCGGAAACATTTTCAGGCGCTTCCATAACCGCAGTTTCGGCAACCGGTAAAGCCACATTGACCCCGTGAATATCATGGATCAACCGGGCTTGGGTAAAGGTAAGGGTTCCACCGGAAATTCCATGGTCCTTGCATTTGTTTAAGAGGTCCAAACCAGCCTGCGGGCCATCCTGCCGGGCAATGACATTGGAGAGCAGCACAACTGCATCCACATTACTCGGAGCGAGTTTTACAGCCGCTGTGGCATATTCACGCGCTTTGGGGAGAATGTCGAGGTAGAGGGCTATGCTTGCTCCCAATAAAACAGGTGATATCGATGATGGGGTTAGCCGCATTGCATCTTCTGCACTTTGAAGAGCTTCCTTTGAACGACCGGTGCCCAAATAAGCCTTAGCCAGCATCTCGTTCAATTCGATACATTCAGGGTCTTGAGCCCGGGCTTGTTCCAAAATGCGGATGGAATGAGCAAAATCTTGTTTGTTCAGTAATACCCGGGCGAAAGAGATCAGGTTGTCCGTTTTTTCTGGTTGCAATTCGACCGCTTTCTCCCAGGCTGCAGCGGATTGCTCCACTAAGCCTTGGTCTTCATTCCATTTTGCTTCCCATTCCATCCAATTTGGTTCATCCGGCCATATCTGAATGGCATTTTCCAATGAACCAAGCGCTTGTTCGATCTTCCCCGCCTTTGATGCAGCGATGGCAGCTAATGCATGATACGCAGGACGGTTGAAGGATTGTTCTACAACGGTAACAGCCGCTTTGAGGCTTTCATCCGGAGCAGTACTAAACAAGCACACTGCTTTATGGGCCATTAATGGGATATTCTGCGGGTGACGGGAGGTTATCGTTTGCAAGGCTGAAGGGTTGCCAAGGAGGGTCAAACCACATCCGAGAGCAGATATTTCTTCATCACTTTGAGCCAAACGAGTAAACTCAGATACGGTATCCGGTGAGGGATGCAGTAGCATCTGGCTGCGTTTCTCAAGGCAGATCCCTTTTTCAGTCAGAACTGCGCTGTTTACTTTTTGGATAGAGGCTTCCAGCTTATCTTCGAAGGCTGGAGTAAATACAACATCACCGGGAGTGTGGTTCTGAACGCCTACTGCGGTCAAGAAATGTTGGACCTCTACCATACGCACCATGGAGAGCGCATAACGGAAATGGACCTGGATATTGTCGGCGTATTCATCTCGCAGGGATTCCGCGAAATTCTTGGCATCTTCCCATCGCTGCAATGAGATAGCGGCTTCCAACGGTAAAACATGCGGGAAGACGACACTTTTTAACCATCCCTCGCCGAAAGATTCCTCAATTTCAACTTGTGAAGCCTGTTGATAGAAGCTATCGGCTTGTTCATAATCGCCATGCTCCCAGGCATCCATCGCACCCAGATATAGTTCAGAGCGTTTGGTGGTGTCGATTTCACCCAGCGATTGGAGGTTCTCATGGAATGATGCCACGTTGGATTTTGTCCACGCCATCCACGCTTTGAGGATTGTCCAACTTCGGGAAATATCAGGTGAAGCGATCTCACCAGATTCGGGCTCCAATACACCAAGTGATTCCGGATCAAGCAATAAGCTTTGCATCAGATCAACCACAAGTATGCGCAGTTCATAGTTTTCAGGCCAGAATTCTAACGCTTGGCGGGCATGGCGTAAGGTAGCCGAAGGATTATTCTCCGCCAAAAAAGCACGGGTCAAAGATAGATGGCAGCGCTGCGGTTCTTCTGCCAACTGTTTCCATGCTTGGGGGAAGAGGTTCAAATAACCAGCATCCGTATCAGATACATTACTCTCAGGAGCGTCGCTATTCGAGGCAAACAATTGCAATGCATGGTTCAGGCAAGCCTCAGCGGCTTGCGTTCGTTTCGCCTCAATGAGCAGTTCGCCCTGGATTAGGTATGGATAGCTGACTGGGCAGCCAACCTGTGTGATCTGATCGAGCGATGAAATGGCTTTGTCCAATTGTCCGGTTTGGAATTCCATGGCTGCTTTGCATACTTTCAACGCAATTGATCCTTCTCCGGATAAATTTTCAATTCTTTCCAAACCTTGCAAAGCCAGAACGTAATCATTATTCTGGACAGCAATCCGAACAGCCTGTAAAACATCTTCCCCATTTACATTCTGAACGGTGAAAAGCTTCTTGATTTGCTCAAGTGCCCCACTGGTATCCCCATTTTCCAATTGGATCTTGCTGGATAATGCGATCACATGGGCATCATTCGGAGCGAGCTGCAGAGCGGTGCGCATGGCTTCATTTGCTTCAGCGGGAGCATCGGCTGATTGCATGAATTCAACATACCAAATAAGGTTCTCAAGGTTGGCTGGTGCCTGTTTAAGGGCTTGTTCCGCTTCCGTCTTGGCTTCAGCGGATAAACCCGCTCCAAGAAAACCTTTTGCCAGGTATTGGTGTAGTACAAGACAATCAGGATTACGTTGGACAGCCTCTTCCATGGCGGACAAGGCATACTCAAATTCACCGCAATCCAATGCAGCTAAACCGAGGCCGGCTTTTAACCGCCATTGGCTATTTTCTTCAATCGAATCAGGAGCATCGGCCAGAGAGCGATACATATCCAAGGCAGCCTGGCTATCTCCCTTCCGGCGGAGTACCTCAGCCAACAACAACTGAGCCTGGTAGTTATCCGGCTCAACCGAAAGGACACGCTCCAAGGCTTTCTTGGCCAATTGGAGGCGGTTTAGGTCATTTGTATGATCCTTGCTAATAACGAGAGCGGTTGGGTCTCCTGTCAAAGCCTGGGCATATAGGAAATACCAATTAGGCTGGCAGTTTTCCGATTGCAGTGCAATCTCCATGGGAGGGATCGCTTTATCATGATCACCTTGGGCCAACAGCAGTTCAGCCTGGTTGTACGCTAATTCTGGGTTGAGCGGCCAATTCTTGCGTGCAGTTTCAAGATATTGTAAGGCTTCCTTACTGCGACCAATCTTCTTCAACGAAGCGGCCAATTGGATCGCTATAGGTTCGGAGGCAGGCGCTAATTCAGCAGCCTTGCGTAAGAAAGGCAATGCTTCTGAAGCCTGTCCGTTTTCAGCACAAGCTTTGGATAAAGCAACCAAGACCTCAGCAGAGTTCGGATTCGCTAATGCAGCAGCCCGTAGGGTTTCCAAACTGCGGCCATTATCCCCACCTGCTTGTTGGGCTTCGGATAACCACAGCCAACTGCGTGGTTCTTCTGGAGAAAGCATGGTCGCTTTGGATAGATACTGCAGGGCTTGTTCATTCTCCTTACTTTGGAATTTGATCCGACCCAGCATCGCATGCGCCATACCGTGTTCGGGATCCAGTTTCAATGCCGAGTTGCAGCTATCGGTGGCCTGATTTTTATAACCGGCTTCCAATCCGGCAGCAGCTTGAGCAACCAAATCATCAGGTAACGGCGATGGAGAAGCCTTGATAACATCCTGCCTGGTTTTGAAAGCTTTATCCCAACTACCTTGTTTTTCCCATATTTCAGCTAACGAACGCAGGTGGGATAATGCGGTTGGTTCAATAGTATTCAATACCAAAGCATTTTCAACAGCATAATTCCACCGTCCAGCCTGTTTATTTGCTTCTAAACCAGCTTCCAGTAAATCCAGATCCAATGGGAAGTAGTTCAATAATTTCTCGGCTACACAAGCCGAATCCTCGATCAGTCCAAGATCAAATAACGAACGGACTGTGGAAGCAGGCTGCCAGGAAACCAGCCGTGGGTAGTCACTGGTTGAGTTGTTCACCACAGAATTGATGAACCGTTGCGCAGCGGTATGGACGGCTTCGACTTTCCTTTTTCCAGCTTGTTCTCTAACAGCCATTTCAAGGTTGATCAATGGGTGTTGAGAAACCGTGCCTTCTTTTGCCTCAACAGCTCCAACTAATTGGGCTTCCGATCGTAACGGGTCGCCATCCGCAAGTTTTGAAGCCGCGGGTATAATATTTTTTCGAAGTTCTTCGTCCATCGGGTTTACTTGAAGTTGTTGAACACCAATGCCAACCCGCAGCCAATCAATGACCGCTTGGGCGCGCTGCAGCCATACTGAGGCAGATATGCTGTCTCCGGAAATTCGAAATAGCTCAGCCAGGTTGGACCATTCCATTACCCGGGTAGTGGCTTGTGCATAATCCAATTGGATCCAGCTTACTTGTTCATCATTACGGGGCAAGCTTTGTTGGATGAGATCTAAAAGGATAACGGCAACAGCCTCAGCTACATTTTCACGGCCTACCGAGATCATTTTTCGCAGCAAGCCAACCTGTTCATTCATATCTGCATTGCGGATGAGGTTGGCTATTAATTGTGCCTGGCGGGAAACCTGAATTGGGTTTGAAAAGACGATATGCAGCAACCAATTCTCGACCGGTAATTGGGCACGCACCTGCCAAATCGCGGTCAAGAATTCCTCACTATCTGTGATCAATCCATAAACACATGCCAGTGGGATAAGCCATGATTCAATGGTAAGCGGATTGGTAACCTTATCATTAAGGAAAACCTGTTCAAACACTGCCTGCCATGTTTTTGTTGACGTGCGCTGTTCACGCAGCGCTACCGCAGCCAATACTGCATCTTCCAAACTCGGTGCAGGAACTTCCCCTTTCACAAGGGATCCCAATTTTTCGGTAGCACTTTTCTTTGTGGTGGCATCCAGCGTTAAAACTGGTTTTCCATTGATTATTTGGATAGTATCCAGATTGCCTTTTAATAAACCCAATATTCCTGGAGACCATTTTTCAGGTTCTGGAATTCCTGATGTTAAAATCGCCTCCAAAAAAGCTTCATCATGAAGGTTTTCCCAAATCATTGGATCGTGGCGTATTGCTGCCAGAATAATCCCGGCCTGGGATTTTGGTAGAGCGGAATTCAGTCTTTCGATGAGCGTTAATGAGTCCATCGCATGATCCTTCTAAAGATCTCTAGGTTTTCGATTAGAGGCGGCTAACAATTAGAAATGCTGCAGCAAAAAATACGATCCCGTTAATGATCAGGAATGCGCCAAGTCCCGAGGTGGTCTTGACCAACTGGTTCAATGAGTCGATCAGAGCGGATGCATTCCCCACTAATCCGGATACATCTTCTGTGATCCCTTTTTCAGCCAGCTTGGCAGTCTGAGCAGCGATCGTCTTGACATCCGCTCCCATAGCACGAACAAAAATAATGATCACACCCGTGGCGAATGAAATAATGCCTATTACGGTAAGAATACAAGCAAGAGCGATCAAAAATTGGTTTGGGGTATAAGAGAACATGCCATAACCTCCGGATAACTTAATCTTTGAAGGTTATGTTGCAATATCTGTGCCAGGCAATTATTATTTGGGCAGGATCTCAGGGGGAAGGTCAGAAAGATCGATCACACCGGTATCGCAAAAGAGCATAGCCCGTTCAATACAGTTCTTCAATTGGCGGATATTACCCGGCCAAGCATAATCCACCAGGGCCTGCATGGCGCGCGGGGTCAGATCGGTGATGTTGGAGCCAAAATGAGGGTTATTTTCACGGATAAAGAAGCCTACTAATTCAGGTATATCCTCTTTCCGTTCGCGTAAGGGAGGAAGATGAATATCCACTACTTTAAGGCGATAATACAGATCAGAGCGAAATTGATCTTTTTCGATCATTGTATTCAAATCCCGGTTCGAGGCAGCAACGATCTGCAAATCGACATCGATCACATGCGTGCCTCCCACCCGCCGGAAGTTTTTATCTTCAATGGCGCGCAGCAGTTTG
>DATMYN010000165.1:0-4299 GCA_035560875.1 Longilinea sp.
AGAAAATACTGATCACATTATGCCTATCCTTTTCCCTGCTGTTGACATCCTGCAGTTTAGGCAGTGGAAATAGCTCTACACCCACACCTGAATTGCCTACTTCAACCCCTGAACCTCCCACTCCGACCCCCCAACCCATGGCTGTGGTAGTCAATGGAGAAGGTGTTCCCCTGGTTGAGTACCAAGCCAGCCTCTTGCAGTACCAACAAGCCCTGGCGGCCGGTGGTCAAACCCAAAGCGATGCCGATCAGCAGGAAGCTGTCCTGCAGGATCTGGTTAACCAAACTTTACTTTCGCAGGGTGCTGAAGAGCAGGGGTACACGGTGGATGATGCCACTGTCCAGTTACACATCGATGCATTGGTAACCCAATTGGGCGGCCAGGATGCCCTGAACACCTGGATGGCGCAGTACGGGTATGATGAAAACTCCTTTCGGCAGGCACTCCGCCGCAGTATCGCCGCCACCTGGATGCGCGACCAGATCACATCTGCTGTTCCCGCCGAGGTGGAACAGGTACATGCCCGTCAAATTCTCCTTCTTTCCCAAGATTTAGCCAATGAAGTGTATGCAGCCCTCGAAGCTGGCGCAGATTTTGCAACTCAAGCTTATTATTACGATTCGTTGACCGGCGGAGACTTGGGGTGGTTCCCACGGAGATACCTAACCCAGCTTTCCATTGAGGATGCAGCTTTTTCGCTTGAGGTTGGCCAGTACAGCCAGGTGATCGATACAGATTTTGGGTATCACATCATTTATGTGATCGATCACCAAAGCAGCTACCCGCTCACGGAAGATGCCCGGTTGACGTTAATGCGCCAGGCTTTGCAGTATTGGATTGACCAGCGCAGAACTTCTGCAACCGTGGAATCACTGTTGCCCTGAGGATAGCCGTACACAAGGATAGCTATGGGAAAGAAACGCAGACGTATCGGTGAAGAATTCAACAAACATTCCCAGGAAACCCCGGCAAGTACATGGAATATGCTTACCGGATTAGTGCTGACCGCCGCATTGGTTGCCGCGGTCTTTATCCTGGTGATTTTCTTCAACCCCCAAACCAGCCTAAACCCATTACGGCCTTCCACACCACCGGTAATGATCTCTTTACCGACCGCCACCGCCACAAACTGGGAATTGCCCGCCACATGGACGCCTTCGATGGAACCGTTGGCTATCACCAATACACCCACGCCGGAAGGCGGCGTATCTGATCCATCCGGTCCATTGGTTCCCCAGCTTGATACAACCGCCACGGCGACCTTGGATACATCCTCTTTATTCCCATTCCAATTATTAGGCCAACCGGCTCCTTTAGCCAGCACCTTGTATCACAGCGAAAGCGGCTGCGCCTGGTCTGGGATTGCCGGCTATGTCAACGACCTGCAAGGGCGTCCGATTACAGGCATCCAGGTGCGCTTGGGCGGTACGTTGAATGGCCAAACGATCAGTCAGATCACCTTGTCCGGGACAGCCCGCAGTTATGGGGAATCAGGTTATGAATTTTACCTCGGAGATATGCCCGTGGCTTCCACCGGTACGTTATGGGTCCAACTGTATGACCAGGCGGATTTGATCATTTCGGATCGGATCACGATCAATACCTTCAACGCCTGCGAACAAAATTTGATTCTGGTTAACTTCAAACAAGTCCGCTAAATTCGATCGTCCTAATAAAAATCCCAAACCTGCAATCAGGTTTGGGATTTTGTGATTCCAGGAAAGGAATATCAATGCCTTGGATTGATCTCAACTTCTTCGTTGCCGGTCAAGACACCAAACAACGGTTCGGAATCGATAGCCATTACCCGGCTGTTGGCAAAGTAATCAAACTCAAAGGTGGTCGCGTCCCCGGCTTTTTTACCCGGAATGGGCATCAACCGCACAGTGAGAGGTTTATGCAGGCGGGTGGATAAGAATGCCACATCCAGCAGCAGTGGGTAGATCTGGGCCGCAGTGATATCACCCGCCAGAGGGATGGTATCCAACCCTGCGCCGCAAACAGAAGAATACAACAGCAGATCGCGCACGGTCAGTGAACCACCTGCTGCCCGTTCCGCCAGTGTGGAATCTTCCAACACCGGCAGCATTAACCCGTTGAACCCGGCCCGCAGCCAGTTGCCACGGTCTAGGGTTTCGGCTAAAAAGGCGGCGGCTGCCAGGGAACCATGATTACCCAGGGCAGGAACGCCTAACTTCTCAAGTGCGCCGCCTAATGAAACCTCTTTGGTGGGGAAGGGCGCCAGAGATACATCGAAACCTTTGAAAATGCAATCCAATTCCTTGGCCAGCTTTTCACATATTACGGTGAGCCAGGCTGTTTGGCTTTCCAGTTTTTCCATTAGAGAAGTGCGGGCCGCAGCCAGGGTTTTTGCCTGGCTGAATGCCTGTACCGCTTCATCGGCGGATTCAACAGCTAACGAAAAGGCCGGTTGTTCACCCTCCATGTAAGCGGCAGGAAAGAAAGGTGTAAAGGCGGGTACATTGGCAAGGGCAGCAAAGTGTAAATTGGTGAAACCATCCGGGGTAACCCGGGCATTTGCTTCGATTACTTCAGCGCAAGCTTTCACTGCCGGCAGGGAGATCTTCCCTTGGGCTGTGGTCATGCTACCGCTGAAGAATACGTCCTTGGTTTGTGCGAGCAGGCGGGGAATAAGGGTATAGGTATCCAGGCGGTCCGGGAAAGCCGGTCCCATGGAAAGGTAATCAAAACCGTGCTGCTTGGATTGGCGCTCCAGCTTTTGAGCCAATTCAGAACCACTTTCAAAGCAGTCCGATGGACACAGTCGTGAGAAGGGTGGGGTAGCCAGACGAGTGGTCTGCACGCTGATGCCTTCCGCTTCGATGGCAGCGCGCAGTTTAACGGTAAGCTGGCTAAGTTTTTCAAGAGTTTGACCGGCAAAATTTACGCCGGGATTATAAAAACAGGTGATGGATCGAATTTTCATGATGACCTCTGGCGGACTACTTCGAAAACTAGGATCGCGGCGGCCACGGCGGCGTTTAGGGATTCGCTCTTACCCGGCATGGGGATAGCGATCCATTCATCGGCATACTGACGGGCTTCAGCCGTGGCGCCCTCGGCTTCGCTGCCAATGATCAGCGCCAATGGGGTATGTAAGTCCATCTGCCAGCATGACGTGGCGTTTTCAGCTTCGGCTAACAACAGGCGCAGTGGAATGGGCTGCGTTTGGCACACGGCCCTGATCTCATCCCAGCCAAGCGATAATAATGGCAGTTTGAAATGGGCACCCATCCCGGCTCGCACAACCTTGGGCGAGAAAACATCAACGCATGTTGGTGTAAGGGCAATACCTTGCACACCGGCTGCGGCGGCGGTACGTAAGAGGGTACCCAGGTTACCCGGGTCACGCAGGGCATCGGCGATGAGGAGAAATGTCAACGGTTTCGGTAGGGCGAAGGATGGTTGCGGAAACACAGCTAATAACCCCGCAGAAGTTTCAGTGCCAGAAATTTGCTGCAAGACCTGTGGAGATAACTCTTCTATTTCTGTCCCCAGCTTGGAAAATGCATCCATGATCTTCCGGCCGCGGGAGGAAATATCATTGGAGAAGAATACAAGATCCGGTTTTATACCGGCTTTCAAGCCTTCTTCCGTCAGGCGTACTCCTTCCACTACAAACTGGTGAGCCGAATCCCGCTCTTCACGCCGGTTCAACAATGCCCTTACGTGGGCAACTTTGGGGTTATGACTTGAAGTGATCATCGTTTGAATTGGTCCTGTATCACACTGAGAAATACCTTCTTGGTTTCATCGTCCAACAAAACAATCCGGACCAAGTCGAGAGTGGTTTGAGGGTGGGTATGAAAAAAAGTATGGATGGCATCCAAGATCACACCGGCAGCTCGTTTTTTAGGAAAACGGAATATTCCGGTAGATATGGCGGGTAGGGCAATGGATTGGATCCTTAATTCGTCGGCGCAAACAAGTGAGCCCCGAACGGCTGCCAGAAGTTTGCGATCCTCATCGCCTTCACCCCAGATCGGCCCAACCGCATGGATTATATAACGGCACGCTAATTCGCCGGATTGGGTATAGGCAGGCCGGTCGTGTGTGACCAGGCCATGCTTGGCCACCCAGGCATTACTCTCCTGTTGAATGACCTCGCCTCCCCGGCGTACGATGGCTCCGGCGATCCCACCCCCATGAGCCAGGTGAGCATTGGCAGCATTGACAATGGCATCCACCGGTTCAAGGGTCAGATCACCCTGGCGGATCTCCAAGGTTGCCGTGGTTGTTAGTAAATAAGAAAATAAAAGGGTTGACATACGCTTATGA
>DATMYN010000166.1:0-2632 GCA_035560875.1 Longilinea sp.
CATTACAAATATATAAAGAATGATTAATTATTGGGGTTAGCCCGGTTGGCTGGGGTATAATTATTTCACGCAATTATTTTTTAATACCCGGCGTTGATAGAGGAGTAAACCCATGGAACGGACTTATATTGGCGACCTGCGCGGCGCGATCGGCCAAAAGGTTAAAATTCAAGGTTTTCTACAAACCCTGCGCGACCAAAAGAAAATGCAGTTCTTGATCATGCGCGATGTAAGCGGCCTGGTTCAGGTTGCCCATTACCGCCCAAATAATGAAGAATTGGGTACTTTGATCAGCGGATTGACGGTTGAAAGTGCCTTAACGATCACCGGTACGGTGGTTGAAAACCCGGTAGTTAAATTAGGCGGGTTGGAGATCCAATTAGAGGCCTTAGAGGTAAGCGGCTTGGCCGAATCACCCTTACCGCTTGACCCGACCGCCGCCGAACTGCCGGCTCCCGATTACCGCATGGATTGGCGCTATTTGGATCTGCGCCGTCAGGTCAACCTGCTCATCTTCCAAGTGCAAACCACAGCGGAGATGGCCATGCGCGAGTATTGGATCAAGAACCGGTTCATTGAGATGCATTCCCCCAAGACCACCAGTTCTCCCTCGGAGAGCGGAGCCGAGTTGTTCACGATCGATTATTTCGAGCAGAAAGCCTATCTGACCCAATCGCCGCAATTCTACAAACAAATGGCGATTGCGGCCGGCTTTGAACGTATTTTCGAGATCGGCCCTGTTTTTCGGGCTGACCCTTCCTTTACATCCCGCCATATGACCGAGTTTACCGGTCTTGATATGGAAATGGGTTGGATCGACAGCCATGAAGATGTGATGGCTTTCCAAGAACGCCTGATGCAGTATGCCTATCAAAAAGTGAAAGAAGTGCATGGGGATGCGATCAAAGAGGTGTTCGGGTTTGAATTACGCGTGCCGGAAGTGCCTTTCCCGCGCATCACCATGAAGGATGCCATTGCCGTTTTGAAAGAACGCGGTTACAAGCTGCCCCCGGAAAAGAAGGGCGATCTGGACCCAGCCGGCGAACGCGAGCTGGGTGCTTACATAAAAGAAAAATACGACCACGATTTTGTCTTCCTGTATAACTGGCCGGCTACCGTTCGTCCGTTCTATCACATGCGAGTAGAAGGTGATGAAACGTTGACACGCAGCTATGACTTGATCGCCGGCGGTCTGGAGATCACAACCGGAGCGCAGCGTGAGCACCGCTACGATATTCTGGCCAAACAAGCCTTGGAAAAAGGGCTGCACCTGGAACCGATCCAGTATTATCTGGATTTCTTCCGTTACGGCTGCCCACCCCACGGCGGTTTTGGCATGGGTCTATCACGGATGTTAATGGTGATGCTCAACCTGGGCAATATCCGCGAATGTGTTTACCTGTTCCGCGGACCAACCCGTTTGAACCCGTAAGGAGATTGAGATGATCGTTGGCAAACGGATAAGATTGCGTGCCGATGAGCGGTCTGATATACCGTCCTTTGTAGCCTGGTTGAATGACCGCGAGGTTACACAATATTTACTGCGTAACGACCCCATGTCCATGGCTCAAGAAGAGAAATGGTTTGATAGAATATTGGACCGTCCGGCTGAAGAATGTCCATTGGCCATTGAAGCGGCTTTGCCCGGTGGATGGACACTGATTGGAAACACTTCTTTTTTCGATTTTAATTGGATTGACCGGAATGCTGAAGTTGGGATCTTCATTGGCGCCAAGGAATTTTGGGGTCAAGGATACGGTACCGAAACAATGCAATTGATGTTAAAGCACGGTTTCGAAGATTACGGCTTGAACCGGATCAATTTACGAGTATATTCTAACAATCAACGCGGTTTGGCATGCTATCTAAAATCCGGTTTTAAACAAGAAGGGGTTTTACGACAGGCGGTCTACCGCAATGGACAATTTTTGGATGAGATCGTAATGGGAATTCTGAGTTCTGAATGGTTTGGAAAAGAAAGGGTTTGAGGTAACCGTATGAGCCAAGCACATCCCCGTCATGATCGCATGGGTTATGGTGATGTCAAATTGTACGCTGGCACCGGCAGCCCATCACTGGCGGCTGGGATCGCCCGTTATTTGGGTGAGGATTTATGTGAACGGGATGTTGTGGAATTCCCGAACGAGAACCTGTTCGTCAAGTTACGCACCAGTGTACGCGGTCAGGATTGTTATGTGATCCAAACCACATCCACACCAGTCCATCGAAATTTGATGGAACTACTCATCCTCCTTCAAACCTTGCGGTTGGATTCAGCTTCCCGGGTTACCGCAGTGGTCCCTTATTTGTGCTACGCCCGTTCTGATAAAAAAGACCAGCCGCGCGTTCCGATCACGGCGCGGTTAATTGCCGATATGATCGATGTAGCCGGAGCAGACCGCTATATCACCCTTGACCTGCATGCCGGTCAGATCCAAGGATTTTTCTCGATCCCCGGAGATGTCTTGACCGCCTTTTATATTTTGGTCGAACACCTTCTGCCGATCCGAAAGACAATGAACAACCCGGTTGTGGTAACAGCCGATCTGGGCTTTGCGAAAAAGGCGCGCAATTTTGCCGCCACGCTGGATGTGCCGATGGCCTTCATCGAAAAACGACGAGTTGCCAATGA
>DATMYN010000167.1:0-5880 GCA_035560875.1 Longilinea sp.
CTTAAGAACATCGGTACACCCATGATATCCCGGATCTTGGGTTGGTACCGTTCGATATCATAATAGGCTGGAACATCTACGCGTTTTTTACCGGCGAGTACCATATCCACCGGAACGGTAGTGTATTTACCGCCGTGCAAAGCGACCATCTTGCCGGTTTCATTGCGTTTGATCAACTGGATGGCTAAATTGCCGTAAGACATGGCAACCATGCGGTCCAGAGAGTCTGGCGCGCCGGAGCGCATAAGGTAGCTTAACTGCTGGGTCATTACTTCCTGGCCGCAGATACGCTTGATCTCTTCACTTAGATTCATTCCAATTCCGCCTAACTTGCGGTGTCCAAACATATCCGCCTCACCGGTCTCAACCACTTCGCCACCTTCCATAATGGCGCCTTCGGAAATGGTCATAATGGCGTAATTGGACGGATTATTGCGTTTATCTTCCAAGAGGAATTCGGTCAACCGTTGCACATCAAACGGGACTTCAGAAATAATGGCTCGGTCAACATAACTAAGGTAAGCGCTGATCAAAGAGGTTTCACCCGAGTTACGGCCAAACAATTCAACAACCGCAATCCGCTCATGGGATCCGGCTGATGTGCGCATATTGGTGATGAAATCCACGGAACGGGTAACGGCTGTGGAAAAACCAATGCAGTAATCGGTACCAAATACGTCGTTGTCCATCGTTTTCGGGATGGCAACCACCGGGAAACCTTCTTTGTGTAAGCGTACCCCAAAACTTAACGTATCATCACCACCGATCGGAACCATTACATCGATCCCTAAATGGTTAAGGATGTTCAGGCAGTAATCTGTGTAATCGATCGTGCCCACGTCATCAATGGTTTTTCCCCATTTAGAATTCACCAGAAAATCAGGGGCTTTGCTTTTACCAACTTTTTGCGGGTTGGTACGCGATGTATGCAGGAATGTTCCGCCCGTACGATCGATCGTGCGGACATCATCCCGATGGAGTTCGCGAATATAGTAATCGTGAGTAGATGGTTCATCCGGGTTGTAATGAAGCAAACCCGCCCATCCTCGGCGGATACCAAAAACTCGATATCCGTTTTCCAATGCCCCAAATACGACTGCTTTAATGGCCGGGTTTAATCCCGGGACATCCCCCCCGCCTGTCAGGATCCCGATCGACTTCGTCATACCTGCCTCCGAAATAATTAAGATTGCACCGTTTGCGTTTTGATTTCAAGGCAGGGAATCTGGAATGTGATCGAACAACCCTTTCCGGGAGCCGAATCGATATCCAATTGTCCTCCAAGAAGCTCAACCCGCTCTCGGATGATTTTTAGGCCAAGGCCTGTGGAGGCTGCGATGGAATCTGGATTCAATCCAACCCCATTATCTCCAACAGTCACCTTTACACTTTCCGAGTCAATAACAACTTGCACCGAAATCTGGAGTTTATTTCCCAGGTCGGCATTATGATGGATAGCATTATTCATTAACTCTTGGACTGCCCTAAAGATCATGATCTCTAGATACGGTTCAATTTTCCGTTCCATGCCCCGGCTATTAAAGATGGCTTCAATACCGTTTTGTTCTTTAAATACTTCGATGTAACGGCGTAAGGTTGGGATCAATCCAAGGTCATCGAGCATCATAGGTCGCAGGTCAGCAATGAACGCTCGTACTTTTTGAAAAGTACTCATGGCTGAATTCTTTAAGTTATTCAATTCTTCTTTTGCACGTGATGGATCAATGTCCAGAAGACGTGTGGCAATTTCGGTTTGGACAATAAAATTGGAAAGAGATTGAGCCGGTCCATCGTGCATTTGGCGCGATAACCGTTGGCGCTCTGATTCCTGGGCATTGATGATCATTTCAAGGTTTGTCCCAGCATCTGTGGAACGTCCGCTTGTGCCACCCTTTTTAGACGAAGATGGGGCTAAAGCCAAAGGATTGGTAACAACAACTGCGGCAATATCGATATATTTTTTTAACCCGGCTTGCTCGGCTTGTAAACGCTCAAGCTGCCCGCGCATCACCAACATACGTTGGCGTGTATTTAATGCCTCGTTATATATTTTCAGAATATCTTGACGCGGCATCGTTTCAAGTTGACTTTGGACTTGCTGTAATTGAGAGTCGACAGAGGCGTTCTTTTGAACTAACTTACTTAATTCAGATTGACTCTGGTCCAACATCATCGTTATTTCACGCAAAGTCTTGCGTGCTTCTTCCAGGTCGCTTTCAACCTTGGAAGCCGGATCCTTTTGGCTTTTTTCTATGGTCTCTGGTTTTTCGGTGGTCATTGTCATTCCTCCCGTTCCGGTTGGGATAAAAACTCACTCCATCAATAATTCGTCTAAGTATAGCATAAACTTTTTTCAGAAGTGAGAGGATTTAGGACGTTTTTCTCATCTTGTATGGACAACATTTCATTGCCATTGATAAATAGTCATTGGTAATTGACCGGAGGGGAAAGTATATTCCCCCGATGCTTCGAACACAACCGGTTTTCCTCTCCCTAATGTTGAATACCAATCAGGGAAGGTCATAAGATAATCTACGCCGCACTCAGTTAGATATTCTGCGAGTTGTTCTTCATCCCGTATGAATGGTATCACTTGCGGTGTCACCAACCCGGCCAGATCGACGATGTCACGCTGACTAAAAAAACCAACCGCGCCGATATCGTGTGCTGCTATCAGGTCATCCGGCTGCGTATTTTCAGAGATCCATATCGATGGTTCCACCATATTCGTTTGTATCACCGCCACATCGTTGGCGTAGGACCTCGCCCCAATAAAATAAAACCCAATCAACACCGGTAGGATAAGGATGATGAAACCAAAGCGGAGTAATTTCTGCGGCTTTTCTTTCAATCTTTTAATGATCTCCATCCACCCCCACATTCCGATAAGGAAATAAATGGGCATAGCCGGCATCATATACCGTCCATACTGGTATGTAACTGGAAGCTGCACGGCATACAACAGAGCGAACCCAAGCCACCAGATCCCAGCCCATAAAATATTCCATTGTTTATTCTTTGGTGAAAAAAGCATCCCGGCTAAAAATCCGGGCAACAATATCAAACCCGCTCCCAGATTGGCTTGCTTGATCTCAGCGACGAACCGCGCGACCAATGAGGTGTTGACCAGGATCGAATATTCAGTTTGTTTTGCGTAAAGTGTGTTTGGCCAATACGTACCGGTGAGTGTGTGAATCCAGTAGAAGTATGGCAAGGCAATAATTACAAACCCTATCAAGAACGATCCAGCATAGTTGAACTTTGAACGGATATCTGCTCTTTGGAAAAGCCATAACAATCCGATTGGTCCTGCTAATGTAAGCATATCCGGGCGGATCCAAATCGAAACCCCCAACAAGAGCCCGGTGATGAACCACCCTAAAGGCTTTTCACGTGGTAAAAACAACAGCGCTAGAATAACACCGGCTACCAACAGGATCTCCATTCCAGATCCGCTGGCCCATACAAGATGCCATTCAAAAACCAGGCCAATCCCAAAATAGGGGAGGTAAGGTGAATAAGAAGAGATCTTCCTCAAGATGAGATCGGCAATAATTCCAATCGCAGCCAGCAGCACCCATTCCACTAGAAATGTCCAAACCAAGTATGGTAGATCCAGTCTATAACCAGCGGAGAGGATCACCGTCCATAAAGGCGAGGTCGATCCGCCGGTGGGTTCTCCCTGGGCATATACCCATCCTAAACCGTTCGCCAGGCTGCGGGCATAGGTTTGGTGGATCCAGGCATCATCAAGGGGGAACCCGAGTGAATAGGTGGAGAAACTGGAAAATAGGTAACCGCCTAAACTGACAGCGGCAGCAATGAGGATGATCCACCATCCCCAATTCCTATATCCGTTATGGGTAGATGCGGTAAATTTGGTTTCCATCCACATTCCCTACATATTCAAACCACTCAGAATTTGTTTCCATACCGGCGTACATGGTATCCAAAGCTGGGATATGTTCAGATTCTACGACCAGATAACGGGCTCTGTATTGGTGAGCCGTCTCGGCAATCGCATCAATCGTTCCGTTGGGGATAACAATAGATTGCTGGGCGGACGCCCAAAAGTACAAAGGCGGATCATTCACCATTACAATTTCATCTTCTGTCATCCCTTGCTCAACCAAATAAGAATTTATAGTCAGATAGGTCTCATAATCCTCATCCCAGGCTCTTGCAGAGGAGGATACATCAGAAGGCTCAGTGGATGATTGGGCAATCCCATAAACTTGTACTGTATAAACCCCAAGTGCGGCAAACGCAAGTATGCCAACCAAAATGATACCAAAGCCACGATATGCCCTTTGAGGATCCCATTTACGGTGGGGAGAAATCCATTCTATGGTTTTCTTGAAACCAATAGCCGCCATAACCCAAATCCATGGTTGTATGACGGCCATCGAATGGAAAAACCCGCCTCGACTTCCGGCAAAGGGAAAGGCAACGGTCATGATCATGAAGAGTAGTGCATACATACTCAGGAAAAACCAATTGAACATTCGATTTTTGGCTTTTCTGATCCCTACCATGAACAAAGGCAATAACACCACGCAAAAATGGACACCCAATGTTGTTGCCAGGTTCATCTTTAAGGCTGTCCAGCGTGCGGTCAAGATGGCAGTCACTCCCGATGTCCACCAGCTTTGTGGATTGATCGACCCGACAGGGTGATTGAATAGCTGATCATAGGAGGTGAACCATAATGAATATTGACTGGCCGGAGCAAAGAATTGACCAAATAAGTGAAGATTCCGAATGTACCACCACCCCATCATCATCAAGAATCCGATCACTAACCCTAATAAACTGAAAATAACTTGGCGTGAATGAAGCCTGCGCTGTTTGATCAACCAAATACTGCTTGCTAAAGCTATCGCCACGATCCATAAAAGTCCATCGGCGCGGCACAAGTTGATCACCCCGCAGCACAGCCCCACCACCACCCACTCCCACAAAGAAATGGTTTTATCGGTTGCAAAGACCTTCCAAAGGTAAAGGCTTATCACGCCTCCACAAACCATCAGGGGGATGAAACTATCAGGAATCGCCAGGTAGGGAGTATAAAAAACCGGAAAAACAGCCAGCCACCCGGCAAGCGTGCTGATCTCGTTCTTTCCGCTCATTTCGTACGCCAGCCTGGCAGTCAGCACTGGGATCAATCCTGCTAAAAGGATAAATGGCACTCTGGCGAAAATAAAAGAATTGGAATGAGCAATAAAAAATCCAATGGCAGCCAAGAACGCCGGCATCGGCATCCAATATGTAAAAGCGGTATGGGGAAGTCCGACCGGATTATCGAGATAGTTCCATAAAAAAGGTTCGACCAATCCCCTGCCGCTGGCCAGTTGAGCCCCGGTGACCGTGTAATAGGCTGCATCCATATATCCCGGGCTGCGTTGATACAATGTCGTTGCCAACGCAACAATCACCCCTGCCAGATAAAAAAGCCAATACACCGGCTTTTTCATCATGGATGAACCCCATAACATTGGTAGATCAACAGATCTCCGATCGGCTCTGGCATAAATTCCACACAATGATCGGCCAACCAAGAAATGACGGGGTGGTCTTCCAATCTTTGTTCGTATTCATCGATCGTTTCTTGAAAAACAACAAAGAAAATATCTTGATGTCCTTCCACTGCCGTTTCGATCGAAGGTTGGGGAAATATACCCATGGCTTCTTGGGAAGCAAGTGCAAATGTATCGTTCGAAGAACCGGGTTGGTCGGCCAGGAATTCTTGGGGTAATTCGGGGGAATAATACTCCATCGGGAAATAACTCAGTTTGTTGTCATGGATGACAATCGACGACTCTCCCATGTGAGCTTGGATCCAATCCGCGGCTTCCCGATAATCCGAGCGCGGGAAAGAAG
>DATMYN010000168.1:0-3431 GCA_035560875.1 Longilinea sp.
GGGCGACCCCCACCACTTCCCGCGTAACCCTGGTGAAATGGGGCGAGAAAGCCGCCGAACAGGTGGTGGATGCCAATTTCGCCATCTTTACCTATCCTTTGCCTCTCCTCAAAGAACTGAATATCGTCGATACTCCCGGGACGAATGCGGTCATCCGCCACCACGAACGGCTGACGGATGAATTCGTGCCGCGCAGCGATCTGGTGCTGTTCGTCACCTCGGCGGACCATCCGCTGACCGAGAGCGAACGCCAATTCCTGGAGCGGATCCTAACCTGGGGCAAAAAAGTGGTTTTTATGCTCAACAAAGCCGATATTTTTGAGGATGCGGCCGCCTTGGAGGAAGTACATAATTTTGTGCTCAAGCACACCACCCAGGTATTAGGCGACACACCGGAGCTTTTTGCGGTGTCGGCCAAGCTGGCGCAGCGCGCCCAGGCTGAGGCTGACCCTGCCCAGCGTTTAATTCAGCGCCAAAACAGCCGTTTGGATGAGTTGGACCGCTACATCAATGCCACCCTGGATGACACCACCCGCCTGGAGCTTAAGCTTTCCAACCCGATCGGGGTGGCGGAGAACCTGACCGGCCAGGCTGAGGCCATGCTGGCTTCGCAAAAGGAAAGCCAAAAAGAAGATAAATTAACCGCGTCAGCTATCGAAACGATCGTCACATCGTACGAACGCGACCTTAACAGCGAATTGCCGCCGCGCCTGGCGGAGGTCGAGAACATCCTCCACCGTCTGGAACAGCGCGGAATGGATTTCTTCGATTCAACCATCCGCTTGACCAATATCAAAGACCTGATGCGCGGCGATGTGGTGCGGGCAAAATTCGAGAAGAATGTGCTTGCCGATGTGCCCGGTCAGATCGAAGAGCACGTCCAACGCCTGATCGATTGGCTTGTGCAGAAGGATCTCAACGAATGGCAGCAAGTGATGGGGCACATCCAACGCCGATCGCAGAATTTGGATCCGCTGGCGCCCGACAGCCACAGCCAGCGTGAATCGCGCCGGCGTGAGCTGATCGATACCGTCGGGACCACCGTAAAGACGATTGTGGATACCTACGACCGCAACCTGGAAGCAACCAAGCTGGCTGCCAGCGTGGAAGCCGCGGTGGCGCAAACCGCCATCCTGGAGGTGGGAGCGGTTGGTTTGGGAACGGCCGTGACGGTGGCGGTGCTTTCCACCACCCTGGATATTACCGGTATGATCGCGGCCGGGACGCTGGCGGTGGTTGGGTTCTTCATCATCCCCTTTAAGCGCAAACAGGCTAAAGACCGGTTTAAAGACAAGATGACCCTGTTGCGCACAAAGTTGACCGATGCCCTGACGACCCTCTTTAATGATGAAAGTTCGAACGACCTGACCCGCCTTAAAGATAGTGTGGCCCCCTATACGCGCTATGTGCGCGCCGAGAGCGAACGGATTGAAAAAGCCGAGAAAACCCTGGAAGATGTCAGGCAGCGCCTATCTGTGCTGCGCGGCCGCAGCCAGGCGGTAGTAAACACGAAAAAGTAACAAAACATTTCCTATGCTTTATTTCCCCTCCCTTCAGGGAGGGGAAGGGTTAGGTAATGAATATAAAATCCCCCAACGGTATACCCGTTGGGGGATCGATGTTTAACCTTGCCAAATCCTAGAAGGATGGGTTGGAGTGGGAGATCTCGATGCCATTGACGCGCATGAAGGTTGGAATGACCAAGGCGGTCGGGTTGCGCGATCCGTAGCTCATGGAGGTATTGTAGACGGTCTGGGATTTCGACATCCAGGCTACTTTATCGCCAAACAGATCGAGCAGGCTTTGGGTGATGCGGACATTGAAGGGGATTACCACGCTGCCGTCTTTCTTGAGCAGCAAAGCGCCAAAGCGGGAACTGCCGGTGATGAGCCCCTTGGAGGGGTTGACGTAGTTGATATAGTGCAGGAAGGGGAAGTACAAAATATCGTTATCGCGTTTGGATTCCACTAATTCCTGCAAGGTGCTTACCGATTCTTCGCCGGTATTCAAAACCAGGCTCTTGTGCATCACTTCATGACCGGTGGGTTTGGCGCCAAATTCATCGGCGTCATCCTGCGACCAAACAAAGCCCTTGAAGACCCCTTTTTCAAACAGCGGATAGGGGCGGCGTTCCATACCCATAAAATCACGCTGGAAGGGGAATGTCTGCGGCCGGGTTGGGTCATCGGTGAGGGTGAATTTATCGGATAAAACCTTCTTGCCGACCTGTTCTTCGGTCAGGAAGGAATAACCGCGTTTTAACAACCCGCCGTCAAAAGCGATGAAATTCAACGGACCAACGAATTCTGCAATGGCAGCCGGTCCAAACACGATGTCATACGTCCCAACGGGGAGTTGAATGGAAGGATCGTGGGTGTAATGGTGCAGCAGATACGCCAGGTCGCGATACAGCGGTTTGGGGTCCAATTCGGATTTTTTCTGAGCGGACTGCTCGGCTTGGATTTCCCATTTAAGAGTGGCGTGCGCCAATACGATGCTGATCTGAGCATCGGTGGTGATGAAGTACTGGGTATGCTCGGAGAAGGTATTGATCTGCGCCAGGGTGTTGACGCCACTGGAGAATATACCCGACATTTTTATCTCGCCGGTCTCCAGGCCTTTGGTCGCTTCGTTGAAGTAGGCCAGGCGTTCGGCGCTGGTCATCGAAGCCATAGCCGGATCGTAAGCACTGTCATCCGCGAAGGTTTGGGTGAAGTGCGGCATGGTGGGCTGGTAATTGACCGGCATGGCATGTTTGACCATTTCGGCAGCGGTATCGACGCCGCGCTTCATCTCATCCATGGCATCCAGGTTGGTGATCAGTTCGTAAGTTGCTTTTTGGCGATCTTGATAGGCGGTGATCTCCAGGCGGATCAGGTGTTCGTTGGTATTCAACGAGATGGATGAATTGGCAAAGCGCATCAAATAGCTGTCTTCTTCATGGTAGGTGAAGGAAGCATCCACTTTTTTCGAGACAGCATAGGCACGCAGGTCGCGTAAGGTTTGTAAGATTTTTTCCTTCATGGCTACTCTCCAATCGTTACATTATCAAAGCGGCAGACCGGTACGCCGTGCCCTAACTGCATGATCTGGTTGGGTTGGCCTTTACCACAGTTGTTCACATATTCCATTTCCCAGGTGGATTTATCACCCACGGCGGTGAGGGAATTGTAGAATTTAACCGTTTCACCTTTATAGGTGGAATTTTTAACCACCTTGGTGACCTTGCCGTCTTCCACCAGCCAGGCAATATCGCAGGCGAAGTGGAACTGCTCTCGGTTTGAACCGATCGACCAGCTCTTGTCGCCATCGAGGATGATACCTTTTTCTGTGTTCTTGACAATATCATCCAAAGTACCGTC
This sequence comes from Longilinea sp., assembly GCA_035560875.1. Lineage (GTDB taxonomy): Bacteria > Chloroflexota > Anaerolineae > Anaerolineales > Anaerolineaceae > DATMYN01. The sequence goes on from DATMYN010000168.1 coordinate 3,363, forward strand.
TGTACCGGGATCGATGTTGATATTGGTCATGCGTTCGATGGGCACACGGTAGAAGGCTGTGGCCCGGTT
>DATMYN010000169.1:0-2778 GCA_035560875.1 Longilinea sp.
GACAGCGACAGGATTAACTGAATTATTAATGAATAGAGGAGAGAACTGATATGAAAAAGATCCTAAGTGAATTCAAAGAATTCGCCATGCGTGGCAATGTCATTGATTTGGCTATTGGTGTCATCATCGGTACCGCCTTTGGTAAGATCATTACCTCCTTGGTCAATGACATATTGATGCCACCCATCGGCCGCCTGCTTGGCCCCGTGGATTTCAGCAGCCTTTACATTAACATCAGCGGAACACCTTATGATTCCTTCTCGGCCGCCCAGTCGGCGGGTGCTGCCACCATCAACTACGGTTTGTTCCTCAATGCAGTCATTAATTTCCTCATCATTGCCTTGGTGATCTTTTTACTCATCCGCCAGATCAACCGTTTGCAGCCCGCAAAAGCTCCCGTAGCGCCTACTACCAAAGATTGCCCATACTGCTTCACGGCAATTCCATTAAAAGCCACACGCTGCCCGCACTGTACTTCAAAATTGGATGATTGATCCACAATGACAGTACCTTCACAGGGCAGGTTAACCCCCCGCCTGCGGGCTGACCTGACCCTGCTTTTTGTTGCCTTGATTTGGGGGATCGCCTTCATTGCCCAGCGCATCGCCGTGCAGTATGTAGGTGTGTTTTTATTCACCTCAGCTCGTTTCCTTATAGGCGGTCTGGTGCTGTTGGTGATCTGCCGCGGCCGTCAATTTGATGTCCGTAAAAATATGCCCTGGATCTTGTTGTCCGGCAGTATTCTGGCCGCCGGCTCTGCCATGCAGCAGGCTGGTTTAGCTACTACCACAGCCGCCAATGCCGGCTTCATAACCGGGACGTATGTCGTATTTGTCCCGTTATTACTGTTCACATTCTGGCGGCAGCGCAGCCAGTGGGTCATTTGGATGGCGGCTCTGGTTACTATAGTGGGTATTTTTTTGCTCAGCGGGGCGGGGGCATTGGAGATCCACAGCGGCGATGCGTTGGAATTAGCCGGGGCGGTCATTTGGGGGTTCCATGTGATCATTATCGGTATGGCTGTCCAAAAAGTGGATGTGGTCGTGTTCTCTGCCGGTCAGTTCCTGGTGGCAGGTATGTTGAACCTCATCCCCGGTTTGCTATTTGAAAGTACCCTTGTCCCTGGGTTTACCCATGCCTGGCTGCCGGTGTTGTACGCCGGGTTGATCTCAACGGCTATCGGTTTTACGCTGCAGGCGGTTGGGCAGCGCAATACGCCCCCGGCCGATTCGGCCATCATCCTCAGCATGGAAGCTGTTTTCGCTGCTCTTTTTGGGTGGATCCTACTCGGAGAAGAGCTGACCTTGATCCAGATCATTGGTTGTGTTTTGATCTTCGCCTCCATCTTAGCCGTTCAACTGCTACCCAATAACCGCAAAAATAACCCTTGAGCTCTACGATACCCATACGCCTCATCTATGCTTGCTTGACCTTGACAAGTGCGTATGTTATGATGACGCCATGAGGTAGAAAAGAATGAGTGAATCTCCGCTATCGCCCGAAAAGCTAGAACCGGGTGAAACAAGAGTTGATCTTTCCAGCGATAATAAAAAAAATAACAAAGTTACCCTCAGCCTGATCTGGGAGCGTATCGTACGCATGGGACTGGGTGAGACTGCTTTACGTGTGGGTACGGCAGTAGTTTCCTTTGTCTTGATCCTGATCGTGGTGTGGGTGATGAACAACTTTTATATGGGTGGCATTAACTTTACCGCTGAGCAGGTCGCCCAAGCAGCTGCTCTCACCGAAGAAGTTACCCTGGATGTTGCCCAACCCGAATATGTAGGCCAGGTGATTCCGATTAGTCTTACCCGTCTGGCCGATCTGCATACCATCGTTCCCAGCCGGCCGCGTTTTGATGTTATCCAGTATGAAGTTCAATCCGGGGATACGATCTTTGGGATTGCCGAGATGTTTGGGTTAAGACCATCCACGATCCTGTGGGGCAACTACAACACACTGTATGATAACGTTGAAAATCTTTACCCCGGACAGTTATTGAACATCCTCCCGGTAGACGGCACCTATTATGAGTGGAATGCCGGAGATGGCTTGAACGGTGTGGCGGAATATTTTGGTGTCACCACCGATACGATCATAGATTGGCCGGGTAATTACCTTAACCGCGAAGATCTGGGGGACCTTTCTGATCCAAATATTATCCCCGGTACATGGTTGATCGTTCCCGGCGGTGAAAGAGAATTCATTACTTGGACGGCGCCCCGCATCACGCGTGACGATCCTGCCAGTTCATCACTATACGGCACTGGTTCTTGCGGTACGATTGCGGACGGTGCGGTTGGTAACGGTACCTTTGTCTGGCCGACGGTCGCCCATTATATTTCCGGTTATGTATATTCACCTGAAACCAACCATTATGGGGTTGATTTTGGGGGTCAGTTGGGCAGTTCGATCTATGCCATGGATAACGGTGTTATCGTGTATGCCGGGTGGAATGATTGGGGTTATGGGAATGTGGTGGTCATCGACCATGGTGATTGGCAGACCCTGTATGCCCATCTGGATAGCTGGAATGTATCCTGCGGACAAAGCGTTTACCAGGGTGACGTGATCGGTTATATGGGCTCAACCGGTAACTCAAGCGGTCCTCACTTGCATTTGGAAATGCTTAGCGATACCTACGGGCGGGTTGACCCGATCCAATTCTTGCCGTAATACACCGTGAGGTTTTGTTTTGAACAAGGAACATCTGATTTCAGGTGTTCCTTTTTTCTTAAGCTTACTTTTTGCTCTATAATAGTTGTATCAGGAGGTAAG
>DATMYN010000170.1:0-6444 GCA_035560875.1 Longilinea sp.
GGAATTAGATTATCTTAAAGGACCGGCGCGGGAAGAACTGGCCAAACGGCTGCGCGCCGCCATTCAACAAGGCGACCTCTCGGAGAATGCAGATTACTCTGCCGCGAAAGAAGAGCAAGGGTTCTTGGAAGGCCGAATTCAAGAATTGGAACAATTATTGGGAAATGTCGTCATCATCGATGAAGCGGTCAAACCAAAGGGAGAGATTGTGATCGGTTCAACCGTCACCGTGCAGGAAGATGACTTCCCCTCCGACACCTATTACCTGGTAGGACCCAAAGAAGCCGATCCACTGAACGGCCGGATTTCGTATGAATCCCCCATCGGTAAAGCCTTACTTGGACATAAAGAAGGAGAGCGTGTCTTGGTTGAAACACCAAACGGCACGCTCCCTCTCAAGATCGTAAAGATCGCTTAAGTTAGTCTCTATTTTTTCCAGACGTTCAGTTCCAATATCATCCGGTCAAAGAAGCTGTTGGCCGGTAAGGGGCTTCGTCCATAGGCAATATCCACGATCCGGACTTCCATCTGGAGTTTTTCTGTTTCAAACAGGTAACGTCCTTCAACCTGCGGCAGCAGCAGTTCACCTTTGGTTTCAAGCCGGCGGCGGAAAGTTTGGTCGTTGAAAGCGTGTTCACTCATGACGATCTTGGTGACCGTCTTGATATCGCCTTTATCAAATAGCCAGACTTCCAGGGCACATACCTTCTTCGGTGAACCCACTCCGATCACCTCAGAGATGGACACACCACAATTGCCCAAGTATTCCGAACTTGGATCCATGATATCGATGGTGTCATTGAAGTGATCTTCCCCATACTTGTAGGAAGAAACATATTGCAACACCGGCTCATCCGAAGATGGTTCTTCATAGCCGCCGGCATCAGCACCGTGGCCATATTGGTAATCATCCCCATATTCATTGTCAATAGCCTTTGAACTGGATGGACTGCGTCCCAGTGAATTCTTCGGCCGGATCAAGAAATAATAGGCTGCAAAACCACCAAATGCGATCGTGACCAAACACATCAATATGATCACGAACAAGGGGATGCCGCCGCTTTCTGTTTGGGCAGCCACAGTGGTTGTTTGCGTTAATTGGGGTAGAACGGCTGCTGTTCCGGAGGTATCAACGGATGCGTTTGAGTCTGCGGGGATATTGGTCGCCGGTTGGTTGACAAGGATACGGAAAGCATCGATGGATGTTTGTGGTGTGGTACCGCACAGTTCCGGGGTAAGCAATGCCAAGATCTCGCTGGAGTGAGGATCCAAATCCTGGTAGCGCTGCAATGCCTGGGCAATGTTTTGGCTGCGGTCATAACTGTCGATAGTCATACATAGATATTCGATCTGGCTCTCCTGGCGGAGATGCTCAGGGTAAGCATCATAATATTGCACCGGCCATAACCACCATCCCAAGACCACCAAACCGAATACCAAACCGATAACCAAACCAACGCCAGCGGTGATCATAGGATTCTTCAAATAGTCTCGAATTCGATCCATGGCTTTTCTCCTGCACCCGGCACACGATTACCGGCTCAGCATAAAATCTCAATGTTCTTGAGAGTATTGTAGAACAAATTTATTATATATGCAATGTTCCAGTAAAAAGGTTGCAAGACTTATGCCGATTCAGGTGCATTCTCCATCACCTGCTCTTGTAAGAATGACTCTTCGCAGGATAAACACTGGACTTCGCGTTTGTTAGTGATCACCAGCATACCACCGCATTTCGGACACGGGGCTGAGATGGGTTTCTTCCAACTGGTAAAGTCACAGGCCGGATAGTTCGCACAGCCATAAAAGATGCGGTTCTTGCGCGTTTTCCGTTCGACAATATCGCCGGTGCATTTCGGGCAGCTCACACCGATCTTTTCCAACCAGGCTTCGGTATGCCGGCAAGCTGGGAAGTTACTGCAGCTAATGAACTTTCCATACCGCCCCCAGCGGATAACAAGGTCATGACCGCAGTCCGGGCACTCTCTGCCAATCTTTTCCAGTTCCATTTTGTTGACTGGCATTTCTTCTTGCGCCCGTTTTAATTCGGGCTCGAATTGTGTATAGAACTCTCTTAACACATCGGTCCAAGGACGTTGACCCGTTGCCACCTTATCCAGGTCGCCTTCCATATTGGCGGTGAATTGGGTGTTGAAGATATCATCGAATTGTTTTACTAATAGATCATTGACCAATATCCCCGTATCGGTTGGGATCAAACGCTTCGATTCACGGATCACATAACCGCGTTCCTGGATCGTCGAAAGGATCGGAGCATAGGTAGATGGACGTCCGATACCAAATTCCTCTAAAACTTGAACCAAGGAAGCCTCCGTGAAACGCGGCGGCGGTTGGGTAAAATGCTGTTCCGGTAATAACTTGACCAGGGTTTGTTTCTGGTTCTCTTCCAGACCGGGCGGGATGCGTACATCTTCGCTTTCTTCGGTCTTTACATCCTCATCTTTAGCTTCTTCGTAAACGATCAAGTAGCCCTGGAATTGCACTGTTGAACCGGAGGCTCGCAATAAATATTGGTGATCCTTGCCTGAGCCGTTGATCTCAACCGACACAGTATCAAAAATGGCGGTTTCCATTTGAGAAGCTAAGAACCGCTGCCAGATCAGACGGTAGGTCTTGTACTGATCAGGGGTAAGGAAAGGTTTTAGATTCTCCGGGGTGCGTAATACGGAGGTCGGCCGAATGGCTTCATGGGCTTCCTGTGCAGAAGCAGCCCGGGTCTTATATTGAGGTGGTGCTGGCGGCAGGAATTTATCACCGTATACGTCATGGATATACTGGCGGGCTTCATTTTGAGCCAATTCGGAGACGTTGGTTGAATCGGTTCGCATATAAGAGATCAAGCCGGTGGTTCCGCCTTCTCCAACGTCAAGACCTTCATATAATTGTTGAGCCAATATCATTGTCCGGCGGGCAGTGTACCCAAGCCGGCGGGAGGCTTCTTGTTGCAGGGTAGAGGTAATAAAAGGAGCCTGTGGTTTTCGGCGGCGTTCTCCGTGCTTGATCTTGCTGATCACATACGGAGCTTTTTCCATTTCCGACAAATAGAGGTTCACATTTTCCTGATTCTTGAGATCAGGATCTTGGTCATCGATCTTGGCTAATTTGGCAATGAATGTGGTCTTGCCTTTTTCCGGTTTAAATTCGGCTTCAATGCTCCAATATTCAACCGGGTTAAAGGCATCAATTTCGCGCTCGCGTTCAACGATCAAACGCAGAGCCACCGATTGCACCCGCCCGGCGGAAAGCCGGCTGCGGACTTTTTCCCACAAGATCGGGCTGATCCCATAACCAACCAAACGGTCCAACACCCGCCGGGCTTGTTGAGCATCCACCAACGCCATATCGATGTCACGCGGATTCGCAAACGCCTCGTTAATCGCCGGTTCGGTGATCTCGTGGAATACAACCCGTTTTGTTAATTTGGGTTCTATGGCGGCAGCCTCAAGCAAGTGCCAGGCAATCGCTTCGCCTTCGCGGTCAGGGTCTGTGGCTAAAAAGATCTCTTCAGCGCCTTTGGCCAAATCCTTCAGTTCTTTGACAACCGGTCGTTTTTCGTTGGGAACGCGATATTTGGGTTTAAAGTTGTTTTCGACATCAACCGATAACTCGGACCGGAGCAGATCGCGTACATGCCCAATTGAAGCCCGCACGGTAAAACCTTTACCAAGGAATCTTCCGACCGTTTTCGCTTTGGCTGGGGATTCTACGATAACCAACTTCCCTTTTCGCCCGGCCATCGGGTCACGCGCCGGGGCGGTAAGGCCTTCATGCGCGGGTGTTCGTCCCGTCCGATACAACGTGGTACCGCACTCGGGACATATTCCTTTTGTGACCGGCGCTCCAATAGCATTAAACCCAGCCTGGGCTTGTTGGATCTCTCTTTTGGCTTTGCACTTTACACAATAGGCTTCCATAGCAAAACCCTCCTATGCGTAACGATGATAACCATCTTCTTTGAGACGGTTTACGATCTGGCGTACTTTTTGTGCCTCGGAACGAGGACACACCAATAAAGCATCTCCCGTATCCACAACGATCATATCCTGCATTCCAATGGTTACGATCAGTCTTTCCTTGTCCTCAGAATAAACCAGAGTTCCGGATGAATCTAAGGTGATTGCATTCGCACCGATCACCAGGTTTCCCTTTTCATCCGTCTGGTTGACTTCAAACAATGAATCCCAACTGCCAACATCACTCCAACCCAAATCGGCTGCCGGGATCACTGCAACCTGTTGGGCGTTTTCCATAATACCATAATCAACGGTCTGCGGCACAATCCCTTGCCATTCTACCTGTAAAGTCCGTTCGCGTTGAGGTGTTTTCCATTCCTTTTCTATTTTATCCAATCGGGCTGCCAGATCCGGCATTTGACGCTGGATTTCCCGCCAGATCCGATCGACCGTCCAGATGAACATTCCGCTGTTCCAGGCATGGTCACCACTTGCGATAAATGCCTCAGCGGAAGGAAGATCGGGTTTCTCTTTGAATCGCACCACATTGTAGACCGGTATACCTTCCACTTGGAGTAATTCATTTCCACGGTGGATATACCCATAGCCGGTTGCGGGATAGGTCGGGTGAATCCCTAAGGTAACCAGATAACCTTTCCGGGCAACTTCCATCGCTGCTTGTAAAGTCTTTTGGAAGGCATCTACATTGGGGATGAAATGGTCGGCTGTCAGGATCGTCATCACAGCTTGGGGGTCGCGCTGCCGCAATGCCACTGCTGCCAACCCAACTACCGAAGCCGTCCCGCGCGGCATTGGTTCTAACAAGAAATTGTCCGGATCAAGTTCTGGGCACTGGCCTTGTAAGGCGGCAGCCTGATCAGCAACCGTCACCACATAAATATGGTCTGGGGCAAATAATCCCGTAAGCCTGTCTACCGCTAATTGAAAAAGCGTCCGTTTACCCCCCAGGTTGAGCATTTGTTTAGGCTTGGATTGGCGGGATAACGGCCATAAACGGGTCCCCCCTCCTCCGGCCATGATCACCGCATAAGCATGTTCATCCATTCGTTTCTACCTCATAATCCGCTTGAATTTCCTGAACCAAAGAATAGGTCATGGAATTTACTTGTCTCACCATGCCCTTCAATTCCATCATCACCAGGGCAGCGGATAATTTGTCCATTGTAATCCCTGATTTTACCTGGATTTCATCCACATGGAGCGGTTCTTGGGACAGGGTTGACAGTATGGCAACCTCTACCTCATTCTCAGGGAGCATCAAGCGAGCTTGTTTATACTCCTGCACCCGGTCCAGGTGCAATGCCTCGATCACATCATTCGGATCCAGTAATGGACGGGCGCCATCACGGATCAAACGGTTTGTCCCTTTGCTCTGGGGGGCAACGATCATCCCAGGCACCGCGAAAACATCCCGGCCTTGTTCAGCCGCAAAAGTTGCTGTGATGAGGGCTCCACTGGTATCCCCGGCTTCAACAACAACAACCGCTTTTGAAAGCCCTGAGATGATGCGGTTACGAGGGGGGAAGTTCGCACTATCCGGTTGCGTCCCCAGGGGATACTCACTGATCAACGCCCCCGCTTCCATGATCTGATCGGCCAGCTTCCGATTTTCAGGCGGGTAGATCACATCCACACCACAGCCTAATACGGCAATGGTTCGGCCCTTACTATGCAAAGCCGTTTGGTGGGCTACCGCATCCACACCGCGCGCCAGTCCGCTCACCAATGTCACGCCGTTCATCGCCAGGTGGGCGGCCAATTGTTCAGTAACTTGCTTGCCGTAAGCAGTCATCCTGCGCGTCCCAACCACCCCAACCGCCCACTCGTCTTCCGGCAGTACTGAGCCGCGCACATAGAGTACGGGGGGAGGTTGATCTATTTCTTTTAATAATCGGGGGTAATCTTCATCTTCCCAGGTGTAAACAGTAACATGGCATTGTTCAAGGCGATCCATGATCCGTTCAAGATCAACCTCAGCCCTCACCTGGATCATGTTTTCAATGGTTTTGGTGGGGAGACCTGTGTTTCGCAAGGCGTCATACGGGGCTTGCCAGGCCATTTCTATGGAACCGAAATACTCTAATAAGGCATGCAGCCGTACAGGACCGATACCGCGCACAAGATTGAACCCAACCCAATATTGCTTCAAACTCGTGTCCACCACTTATCCTCCCCATTCAGGCGGATGTACGACCATGACTCCCTGTTGAAGATCAACGCTAATAACAATATTTTTCAAGGCTGGTAATAATACTTCTTTTCCGGCATCATTCTGAACAACGTATACGTCGTTTGCACCGGTTTCAATGATATCGGCAAGGACTCCGATCAACACCCCGGCCTCATCCTGAACTTTCAAGCCAATTAACTGGTGATGGTAATATTCCCCATCTGGAAGCTTGGGCAGATCGGCGGTGGTCACATAAAGGAGCTGGTTGCGGTGCTGGCC
>DATMYN010000171.1:0-6180 GCA_035560875.1 Longilinea sp.
CCCTTGGGCTGCCCATTGCGCTTTAATGGAAAATTCTCATTCCAGAAAAGTACCACTTTTTTAGAATCTCGTGCATAATTAATGCACAAAATACACACGTGTGCATTGATTTGTCGATTTTTCAGAAAAACGCAGTAAAAGGAGATGCTTCGATATGACCAGTCCTAAGTTGAAATCCTTCAATTATGCCATTGGGATGTTTGGAACCTCCATCCCCATCAATATGTTGAAAACTTATGCGGCTATATATTATGTGGATAGCCTGGGCATGACCACTCCTCAATTTGCTCTCATGCTGTTGATATACACGTTCATTGACGCCATTGATAACCCGGTCTACGGCTTTTTATCCGACCGGACTCGCAGCCGCTGGGGGCGGCGTAAACCCTGGCTTGTGATCGGCACACCTTTGCTCATCCTGGCCTTCGTCTTTTTCTACAACCAACCGGCATTTCTGGCTGGGAATTCGCTCGTTGCCTATTGTATGTTCTTCTATATGCTCACAGGCACCCTGGATTCAGTGATCAACGCCAACTATGGTGCTTTATTCCCTGAAATGTTTCGCACCGATGAAAGCCGCGCTTCCACCAATGCGCTCCGCCAGGCGTTCCAATTGGTTGCCATGATCATCAGTATCGCATTGACACCCATGGTCACCAGTGCATTAGGTTATGGCTTGACTGCCATCATCTACGGTATCCTGGGTGGAGCTGTTATCCTCTATATGTCCTTAACCTGTAAAGAGGTTGAGTTCAAAGAGGATGAGGTCAAGCCCAAGCTTTGGGAAAGCCTTAAAGACCTTTTCCTTAACAAGAAATTTTGGATTGCTGGTTTTTCGAACGCTTTCTACAGCGCCGCTATGTCTCTGGTCATGGCAGCCATGGCCTTTTACGTAAAATACACGTTGGACCTCGCCAGCAGCCAGTCTACCATCCTGTTCGCATCGGTGCTCATCGTTGCCATTGCCGGTGTCTCATTTTGGGCGTGGCTGGTCCGCAAGTTTTCGCTGATGCCCATCTGGAGGACTGCTTTGATAAGCCTGGCGGTTGCATTTGTAGTTCTCTATTTTGCTAATTCACTGACCACCGCAGTCATCTGTAGTATCCTGGTCGGCTTCGGTTTTTCCGGTGTGATCACGACCATGGATCTGATCGGTGCGAAAGTCATGGATGAGGATCAGATCAAGCATAACCAGCGCCGTGAAGGGCTCATCTCCAATGCCATGGGATTCATGAACCGCTTGAATGGCCTTTTCACCAGCGCAGCTTTCACCCTTGTATTTGTGATCTACCACTTTGAAAGCGGCGATAATCCCGGGCCGGACCCTGCCAACGCTGCCCGCTTCCTGCTGACCGTTTTCCCGTTCGTGATGATGTTGTTCAGCATTGGTTTTTCATTCTTTATCAACTTTGATAAATCTGAGAAACTCCCCACTCTGCCGGAGAATAACTAGGAGGCAAGTATGGCACTCATCCGTTTAGATCATACTCCTCAAACGGTCCAGGTTGATTTGCCGCTTAATATCATTTTGCCTGACCCCGGGAATATTAAAGATGTACCCATCCGGCAGCGCAAGGTGTTGTACCTGCTGCACGGGTTGAGCGATGATGGCACAGCCTGGCAGCGCTACACTTCGATCGAGACGGTGGCCAATGAATACGGTCTTGTGGTAGTGATGCCGTCGGTAGGGCGCAGTTTTTACATCGACCAGCCCAACGGGCAGCGCTATTTCACCTATATTGTTGAAGAACTACCCCAATACCTATCGGATGTATTCAACCTGTCACCTCGCCGCGAAGATACCTTCATCGCGGGGGTGTCCATGGGCGGGTACGGCACATTCAAGGCAGCTTTACTCCATCCCGAGCTGTACAGCGCTGCAGCGTGTTTTTCGGCTGTGCTCTCATTGGATATCCTGCGCGCCAACCCGAACGACCCACGCAAGCCGGAATTTACGACCTTGTTCGGCGATCTGGAAAAGCTGCCCGGCAGCCAGCATGACCCGGCGGTTTGGCTGAAAAACGCTGCCGCCAATCCTAAAGCCTACCCCAAGCTTTTTATTGCCTGCGGACGGCAAGATGACCTGTACCCGCTTAGTAAAATGATGGCACCAATGTGTGCTAATGCGGGGCTTGATGTGGATTACTTCGAAGCGGACGGGAAACATGACTGGTTCTTCTGGGATTCACAGATCAAGCGGTTTTTATTGGCGGTTTTAGGGAAACCGGGGTAGGAGAAAAGGAAACCTTATGCCAAGTACGGTCGAAATCCCGTTATTTATTGAACATACCCAAGAGGGCAGCTATTTTACGCTGCCCTTTACCATGCCGGCGGATATTGAGAAATTGACATTATCCTACCGCTATGAACGCTATGAAGAAAAAGAAGCTGCCGCGGGTGCGGGAATGTTTCACACCCGCGACCAGGTAAATATCGTCGATCTGGGACTCATAGCTCCCGATGGCAGTCAGGTGGGCGCTTCGGGGTCGGACAAATTGGAGATCACGGTCAGTGAGACGTTCGCCACTCCGGGCTACCACGCGGTCCCGCTGGTTCCCGGGGAGTGGAAGATCATTGTCGGCGCTTATAATATCGGTCCGCAAGGGTTGAAGGTGGTCTACACCTTTACCTTCACCGAAAAAATCCTGCGCTTGCTCAAAGGCGATCTGCACACCCACACCGTAGCCTCCGATGGGGTGCAGACGGTGGAAGAACTGGCTTGGCGGGCGCGCCGCAACGGGTTGGATTTTGTGGCTATCACCGACCATAACCAGACCATTTCCCCGGATTCGTTACCCTATGTGGAAGGCGTAACTCTTATCCCGGGGATCGAGTGGACCCATTTTAAAGGACACTCCAATTTCTTAGGAGTGGCCAAACCGTATGACGGTTCTTTTATGGCCAATACCCCTGATGAGGTGAAAGCTCACTTTACCAGTGCCCACGAACGCGGCGCGACGATTGTGATCAACCATCCCATCGACAGCATCTGCCCCTTCCAATTCGATATGGATACCCTGCCGTATGATCTTCTTGAGGTTTGGAATGGCCCCATGCGCGAATCCAACCTTAAAGCTGTCGGTTATTGGCACAGCCTTTTGGTAGCCGGGCGGCGTATCCCTATCTGCGGGGGAAGTGATTTCCACCGCGATACGCCCTTCCTCTTTTTAGGCGGTCCGACCATGTGCGTGTTCGCTCAGTCTGCAGGTCCGACCGATATCTTAAAGGCGGTGAGGCAGGGGCACAGCTATATCATCTTCTCGCCGCAAGGCCCAAGCCTTGTGTTGAAAGCCGGTGAGGCGATCATGGGCGATACGGTGGATTGGACGAAGGTCAAAGAAGTACAGATCAGCGTCGGTGGTCTTTATCGCGGCGATGTGGTGCGTGTGATCACCGCCGCCGAAGCCACCCCGGTGTTGGAAGCGCCATCTGATGGGTCATTCACCATGACCTACCCGGTTTCATCTCCCGGCTTTGTACGGGTGGATGTGCTGCGCGGCTTTTTACCCGGTTTACCCTTGCTGCCAGCCCTGCTTTCGAACCCGATCTACTTTACAGGCTCGGTTTGACATCAAATCGCTTGTGTGATATAAAGACCCCAACAACTTAACAGCCCCTGAAAGGCGCTCTTATCCAGAGAGGCGGAGGGATCGGCCCGATGAAGCCTCGGCAACCTGGCGCAATATACATGTCGTCAAGGTGCCAATTCCGGCAGTGTTCTGGAAGATGAGAGGGTTCCCACTCGTTGATGTGTGAAGATTGCCCTCGTCTCCAGGGGCAATCTTTTTTTTGGAGGAATTTGGATGACAACCACTTTTATGAAAGCTGAGAAATATCTGTTCACCTCAGAGTCGGTGACCGAAGGCCACCCGGATAAGCTGTGTGATCAGGTCAGCGATGCGGTTTTGGATGCCTGCCTTCAACAAGACCCCCTCTCGCGGGTAGCTTGTGAAACGGCTACCAAGACCGGTTTTGTGATGGTTTTGGGTGAAATTACCACCAGTGCTTTTGTCAATTTTGATCAACTGGTCCGTAAAGTGGTAACCGAGATCGGTTACGACAGCAGCGATAAAGGCTTTGACGGCAATACTTGCGCCGTGCAGTCGGCCATCGCCAGCCAATCCGGTGATATTGCCATGGGTGTCGATAAGGCTCTGGAAGCCAAAGCCGGTCAGATGACCAACGCCCAGATCGAATCCATCGGCGCCGGCGACCAGGGGATGATGTTTGGGTATGCCTGCAATGAAACTCCCACCCTCATGCCCATGCCGATCTACCTGGCCCATAAACTCACCCGCCGTTTAGCCGAAGTACGCAAAGCCAACGGTCTTTCTTGGCTGCGCCCGGATGGCAAATCCCAGGTTACGATCGAATATCACAAGGGCAAACCTGCCCGGGTTGATACCGTTTTGATCAGCACGCAGCATTCCCCCGAAGTATCCCATGCTGATATCGTTGAAGGCGTGATGGAACACATCATCACCCCGACCTTACCGGAAGGTATGGTGGATAAAGACCTGAAAGTGTACGTAAACCCCACCGGTCGCTTTGTCATTGGCGGCCCGATGGGCGATGCCGGTGTAACCGGCCGCAAGATCATTGTGGATACCTACGGCGGTATGGGCCGGCACGGCGGCGGCGCTTTCTCTGGGAAAGATCCCACCAAGGTGGACCGCTCCGCTGCTTATGCAGCCCGCTGGGTTGCCAAGAACATCGTGGCTGCCGGTCTGGCAGACCGCTGCGAGATCCAGGTGGCATATGCCATCGGCGTTGCCCGCCCGCTCAGCATTAACGTAGAAACCTTTGGAACCGGTAAGATTGACGACGAAAAGATCGCCCAATTGGTCTCCGAGCTCTTCGACCTGCGCCCGGGCGCCATCATCCGCGACCTTGACCTGCGCAAGCCCATCTACCAGAAGGTAGCCGCTTACGGCCACTTTGGCCGGGATGACCTGAACCTGACCTGGGAACGCACCAATAAGGCTGACGAACTGCGCAAAGCAGCCGGGCTCTAGGATTACTTATTCAAACCTACCCTCCCTTTTCCAACAAGGGAGGGTATTTATAACCTAAAGGTTTTTATGAACCTTTAGGGTTTTTCTTATTTGCAAAGTAGTACCGGTTAGGCTCGGATGACTTGAACTTTACCTGTGAACGTACCAATAAGGCAGACAAACTGCGAAAAATACCGGGTTCTATGATTAATTACCTCACCTTACCTTCCCTTTCCACCAGTGGAGGGTATTTAAAACCCTAAAGGTCTTTAGAGACCTTTAGGGTTTTTCTTACCTGCCGAGGTGATACTAGTTAGACCAGGACAACCTGAACCTGACCTGGGAATGCCCCCATAAAACCGACGAACTGCGAAATCCAACAGGGCAGAAATCCCGGTAATGAATTTATCAATCCTCCTTGTCTGGTAATGGCAGAGAGATTTTTTGTCACCCCGAACTTGTTTCGGGGTCTAGTAATAACAATCAACCCCGAAGCTTGCCAAAGAGAATCAGTTTGACAGTTTCTCGGTGGAAAAAGCAATTTTAAGCTCGATTCCTTCACCTATCTCACTACCCCTTTCATCAAGGAGGGTATTTAAAACCCTAAAGGTTTTTATAAACCTTTAGGGTTTCTCTTTCATGAAGAGGTCATGCTGGATAATCCTCTTTAGGGATAATTGTTTACTTCTCCTGCAGCGCCTTCCAGACCTTCTCGGGCAAAATGGGCAGGTCGCGCAGGCGTACGCCGGTGGCGTTGAAGATGGCATTGGCGATCGCCGGAGCCGCACCCTCCACAGTGATCTCGCCCATCCCTTTGGCTCCGTAAGGTCCGCTGGATTCGAAGGACGGCACCAGAATACTGACCATTTCAGGTAGTTCATCCGCTTGGAAGATGTGGTAATCGTTGAAACGGCGGGCAAGGCTGTTGCCTTTCTCGTCGTAGACCATTTCCTCGCTGAGGGCATACCCGAGGGCAGTCGCCATACCGCCTTCCATTTGTCCTTCGGCCGAAAGCGGGTTGATGACTGTGCCGGGATCGACCGCCAAAACCAACTTGATGGGCGTCACTTGCCCGGTCTCGATATCCACTTCCACCTCGGCGAACTGGGCGCCAAAGGCAGGCGGCGCATCATTGCTCGAATAGGAGGCGGTAGCCATGATCTGCTCCTGATCCATCAGGTGCAGG
>DATMYN010000172.1:0-3438 GCA_035560875.1 Longilinea sp.
GTTCTTTTCTTGTAAGGGAACGGCGGTCCATTGTTAAATCTTATTCATTCCAGATGCAGCCGTGCCCCCAAACCTAAATCATGGGCACAACTATGGGTGGATAGATTCCGGTCAGGCATTGGACCGTTGTGCCCCTACAAAACAAAACATGGGCGGACACGTGGGTCAGCCTTTATTGGTCATGACCCTCCGGCTTGAATTGCGCGATACTACATGCATCAGCAGTAAAATGGGGAGCTGTTTATGAGCACATTAATTGGCACCCTGAAAACGAAAATACTAGTTGGGTTGGGGGTTTTATTGAGTTGTTTCCTTATTCTACTATCGAGTTGTGGTTCATTAGCTTCTTTACCGCCGCCAGCCAGTATTGAAGAACATCCTGAGGCAACCGCTGAGCAGTATTCAGGTGGAAGGCAAACAAGCGAATCCAACCCCATTCTCACACCGAACGCCGACCCCACACCGAATTCCACCATTGTCCCGCGCATACCGATCACGACCCAAAATGCTGCTTTGGTTGAGCAGGTTTATCAATTTGGGAGTGGATGGGTCAACACAATGGCTTACTCGCCGGACGGACAATTATTAGCCCTGGCAACCTCGCTGGGTATCGAAATCTATGATGCGGTGACGTCCGAAGAAATTCGTCATATCGACACTAACCTTGAGAGTTGTACCTCGGTGGCCTTTTCTCCCGATGGGACCCTGGTAGCCGCGGGATATTCACATACAGCCACGATATGGTACGTCTCAAATGGGACAGTCTACCAGCAGATGACGGCATACAGGGGGGGAATAACAGAAATAGCTTACTCGCCGGATGGGACCTACCTGGCTGCGGGAACGCGGGATGGATCTATCGATCTCTGGCAGGTTACGGATGGATCGCATATATTGTCACTGACAACCGGGCATTGGATCCAAGATATGGACTTCTCTCCGGATGGGTCGATATTAGCCGCCGGGGCCGGTTCGACCATTTATTTTTGGTCCATACCGCAAGGTGCTTTGCTTAAGGCGATAGGACTGGATTCAACGCTTACTGCTTTTAACTTTTCACAGGACGGAACAACGGTAGCCAGTGTCTCAGAGAACGGGGTAATACAGGTGAGCGAATTGGCTTCCGGGGAATCCATACTTGAAATTAGGTATGAAAATAATGAAGATAGTGGGGAGAGGCTCCAATATGTGGATTTCTTGGCGGATGGATCTACCCTGATCACCAATACCAACGCCGGAAATGTACTACTTTGGCAGATTTCAAGCGGCGACTTGCTGGAGGTCTTCCCGGTTGACCTTACCGATCAAGTAAATATTGCTGTCTCACCGGATGGATCGGAGTTTGCTACTTGCTCCATGGTCGGTGCGATCCAAATTTGGCAGCTGCCGGACGGCGGGCTGGAACACACGCTGGATCGATATTTCATCGATATTCCTGTTGTTACTTTTTCGCCTGACAGCAGCCTTTACGCCTTTCCATTTGGGCGGGATGTGTTGATCTATCGGACCAGTAACAATGTCCTTGTGCAAAGGATCCAGAGTCTTCCTCATCAGGCAACCAGCCTGGCTTTTTCTCCGGATGGTAGTTTACTGGCAGTCGGTTCCGGCGACAGCGAAATTACCATTTGGCGAGTATCTGACGGTGGGCTTGAGCAAACGGTACAGAACGAGAATCTTTCGGATCCCCATCATATGCACCTTGCCTTTTCTCCGGATGGCACCTTGCTGTCCGCCAGCGGCGCGGATGGGGTTAATCTCTTTCAAATATCTGATGGTGCTCTCCTGTATTCATTTTCAGTCGAGGCCGAGATGATGGTTGACTTCGCCTTTTCACCAGATGGGAACCTGATCGCGGCGACCTCTGGCAATGATATATATTTATGGGATCTTGCCAACTCGGATCACCCCCTGCGTCTCCGAGGTCATACCAACGCCGTGAACGCGTTGGATTTCTCCCCCGATAATTCAATGCTCATTTCAAGCTCTATTGATAACTCGATCCGATTATGGAATGTCAACACAGGTGGGTTGATCCGGTCGATATTTGGGCCAACCCAGGGAATTAACGATGTTGCCGTATCCCCCAATGGAACCCTGATCGCCTCCTCCGCCGGGGATGGCACTGGGCGCATTTGGCGGGTTTCGAATGGTGCCTGTTTACAAACCCTTACCATCAGCCATTCGGAAGGTTTTGTCGTCTTCTCACCGGATGGGACATTATTAGCAACAAGCGATTCGGGTGTAATCCGCTTTTGGGGCGTTCCGTAACGGGAGACTGTTCGGGCTTTTTACGTATCATCAAACCCTGGCAACAGCCTTATAGATAAGCCATCCGACCAGGGTAACCACAGCCAGCCACACCACGATGACAAAGACAGCATAACCCCACTTGACCGGCTTGCCTTCGGCCAGGTGCTCATCGGCTTTACGGCGGGCTTCTACCATCACTTCGGGCGGGATCATCTTCAGCGCCAGATAGATACCCAGGGGTGTCAGTATTAGATCATCCAGGTAGCCTAACACCGGGATGAAATCGGGTATCAGATCGATGGGACTGAAGGTGCGCGCCACCACATAGGCGGTAAAGACCTTGGCATACCAGGGCAGGCGTTTATCGCCGTAGGCAAAATACAAGGCAAAGGTCTCGTGTTTGAGCTGTTTGACCTTTGCCTTGAGTTTCTCTGTTAACGATATTTTTTCTTCCAATTAGGCTTTGCTTTCGGCAGTTTGTTTTTTCTTCTTCCGCTCGGCGGTAAAGCGGCGCAGCGTTATGACCAGCATCACCACCGCTGCCGAGAGGATGAGATATAACGATTGGTGGCGGACAGACATGAGCGCCAGCAGGACGGGAAAGGCCACCAGACCCATGCCCAGGCCGGGTTTACCGCGCCATAACACAGCCAAGGGAGCACCAGCCAGGTAGGCGATCACCGTTTCAAGCGGAGAAAGCGCCAGCAGGGCGCCGCTGGCTGCGGCCATACCCCAGCCGCCGCCTTTCCAATGGGTGACCGGCCAGTTATGCCCGATCACCGGAGCCACTGCGATGGCGGGCATCCAGATCAGCGGGATACCCCAGCGGAAGGCTAACAGGACCGGGACGATACCCTTGGCGACATCAAAGACGAAAACCAGCAGACCGGGCAGGAAGCCGATCCGGCGCATGGTGGCGTAAGCACCCGGGCTTTCCCCCACATCCTGTGGGCGGACGCGCTTTGCCATCCAGAAGGCTAAATAAGCCGGGTGGATACAGCCGATGAAGTATGCGGCAACGATCATGAAGACAGCTAGTATGGTAGGCGACATGGTAAACCTATGCATATCCCAGGTTGAGGTTTATGCGCTACAGTGTAACCCGGCTTGGTTGGTTTGAGGAGGGGGGAGATTAAATGTCAAGCGCCTGGGTGAGGGGGGCACCCAAGCGCTCAACAACCTTAGTAT
>DATMYN010000173.1:0-2214 GCA_035560875.1 Longilinea sp.
CATCATCCGACTGGCCTATCCCTTCCTGCCCATCCTGGCAGCCGGGATGGGCGTGGATGTTGCCGCCCTTTCGTTAGCCCTCAGCGCATCGCTGGCTACCAGTGCGGCCGGACCTTTCCTGGCGCCCATTGCTGATCGGAAAGGGCGCAAAAGCGGGATGCGCATCGGTCTAGGGCTGGTTGTGCTGGGGGCATTATTGCTGGCCATTTGGCCGACCTACCCGGCTTTCTTTGCCGCCATCCTCTTGGGCAACCTTGGTAACAACATCTTCGCCCCGGCGCTAAATGCCTATTTGAGCGACCGAGTCCCCTACGCCCGCAGGGGATTGGTGCTTTCGATCGGGGAGATGAGCTGGGCGCTGAGTTATGTGTTGATCATGCCCTTGGTTGGTCCGTTCATGACCACCCAAACCTGGAGCGTTCCCTATATCGCACTAGCTGCCATTGCCATCCTGGCTTTCATTCTGGTAGAAGTACTTGTTAAAAAAGATACGCCGGTGGAAGAGAACGGCAGCATTTTCACCAATTTGCGGCAGGTGTTCCTTTCTGCACCGGCACTGGCCGGTTTAGGGATGGGTTTTGCGCTCGTTACCGCCAACGAAGTCATTAATGTGATCTTCTCGGTCTGGATCACCGACGCATTTGCCGTCCAAGCTGCCTCACTGGGTTTGGCTGCCTTTGTGGTTGGCGTTTCCGAATTAGGCGGAGAAGGCTTGGCAGCTATCTTTACAGATAAGGTCGGTAAGGAACGTTCTGTGTTGATCGGTCTTGTGCTCAATGCGCTGTTCATGGTCGCCATACCGCTCTTTGATGGTTCCATTCTGTGGGCCATGGCTTGGTTATTGATCTTCTACCTGACTTTTGAATACGCCATTGTCGCCAGTATCCCGTTGATGAGTGAAGTGCTGCCATCCAGCCGGGCAACCATGCTGGCCGTATATATTGCCGCCCTTTCATTAGGCCGGGCGGCAGGAGCACTGCTGGCGCCCTGGTTATATGATATGGGTATCCTGGCGAATGCCCTGGTAGGAGCCGGGTTCAATGTGGCGGCCATCATACTGCTGCGCTTTGTAAAGGTCTCAAAAAGCGAATAAAATCCTTAGAAACACGAATTCAATCCATTATTTTTGCCCTCTGGAGTCATTCAAGATGGCACGAAACTGTTTACCAAATCCTACATTCACCAATAACAAACCTCATTTTTCATTTAAGTACTGCGCTTTTTTCGTAATCCTTGTTTTTACCGCATGCACTCCCACAGTACCCAATTTCCCAACCATTCAACCCGAATTGACTGCCAGCCCGGAAACCCCTACCGTTACGTCAACCCAAACCATCCAACCAACTTTCACACCAAGTCCATCCCCAACCGTCACCGCCGCTCCGCAGGATGATCAAACGCGGTACTCACTGACTGCGGTTTTGGATTACCAAACTCAACAATTAAGTGTTCAAGAAAGCATCCAATACACCAATCGGAGCATGGATACGCTGAACGACCTTGTGCTGGTAGTTGAACCGACCTTCCAGGCTGATCTGTTTACATTGGTAGAAGCATCCTGGTCAGACGGTGATCCGATCGAAAATATCCTCCCAGAGGCTGGAAGGTTAACCATTCCGCTGCAAACCGGATTGACTGGCGGACAAAGCATTGGTCTCCAATTAACTTACACGCTTAATTTACCGCAAACCCCCGGTACCTTATGCTTCACCGACCGGCAGATCAATCTCACCGGCTGGTATGCTTACATCCCTCCTTACCTCACCGGGCAAGGCTGGGTTGCCCATACCCCTTCTTCGGTTGGCGAATATCAGGTATTTGAATTAGCCGATTACACCGTTCAATTCAGGATCGATAATGCCCCAGCCGGTTTGGTGGTTGCTTCCAGCAGTGAAGCGGTTATCAATAGTGAATGGTATGAATATCATCAAACCGATGCTCGTACGTTTAGTTTATCCATCAGCCCGTACTATCAAGTGATCGAAACCTTAGCGGGTACAACAACCATCCGAGAATATTATTTTATTGAAGATGAATTTCCTGCCCAGACAGTCTTAACTGCCACCTCCCAGGCAATTAGCTTTTACTCCCAAATCTTTGGTCCAAATGACCGCGACTATCTGGCGGTTATTGAAGGCACATTCCCGGATGGGATGGAATATGACGGGATGTATTACTTGGGGGAGGAATATTACCAATCTTACAACGGTAATG
>DATMYN010000174.1:0-4232 GCA_035560875.1 Longilinea sp.
GATTACCCAGGGCTTCAACCGCTTTCTCGCGCCGGTTGTCATTTTTTTCTTCCAATACCGCTATTAGGCCTAGAACATCTTTTTGAGCTTCCAGTCCAGCAATGTCAGGGATCGATGAAGTAAACATATTTCACCTCCTAACCAATAACTGACCTACGTACCTTCAAACACACTTCCCCATTTCTCGGCAGGGATTTCCAACACCTCCAGCGCCCCGTCCAAGATCATCGTTGCGCGTGATTGCAGAGCGGAACAATCCAGCGGGGGGCTATCCTGATCTCCATCAACACTCCACGCCCGGCAGAACCCGCCGCACAGGTAGCGGACAGTACAGGTACGGCATTTTTCATTGGTATCCACGGTCGCCAGGCGGTAGCGGTCGTTCTTTGCCAGTACGGTTGGCAGCCCATCCCGGATGGCATTACCCAACCGGTGGCGGCTGTCCATCAATGCATAACATGGGAAGCACTCGCCCTGCGGCCCAATGAACAGGTTCATCCCCAACCCGCAAGTGGACACCGGTCCGCTGCTGGCAGCCATTTGTTCTGCATTGTCGTCCAATGAATTATAGAACCCGGGAATCAATTCCAACTGCTGCCCGCGGCCGACGGGTAAGATCGATTTAAACCGCACTTTTACGCCAAACGCAGCTCCCAGGTCACGCACCGCCTGCCCTTGGATCCCTTCCATCTGCTCCGGCAGCAACACCGCGGTGAGCATCAAGCGGTTAGCTGGCATAGAAGAAAGGAGAATACTCAGGTTCGACACTGTGTGAGTGTAACTCCCTGCGCCGCGGCGGGCATCGTGAGCGGTTTGATCGCCATCCACGCTGACCACCACCTGGTCAAAACTGGCGGCCATGCGGGCAGCCAGCTCTGTTGAAAGGGGGTAAGCCAGGTTGGTGCGCAGTACTACCGCCGCAGGCTTTACCTCTGTTCGCAGCACGGCCAAAGCACCCAGCAGTTCATCTCGCTGAGGATGAGCCATGGGTTCCCCACCGGTGATGACGATCTTCCGGAAGCCCGCCGTGGCAGCCGCCTGCCCCAAACGGTGAACATCCCCCGCAGCCATGCTGATGGTCTTTTCCGGCCCGGCTTCCGCATAACAATGAGAACAGCCTAGATTACAGGCATAGGTAACATGCAGGTAGGCATTCACCAACCCCTGCCTGGATTGGGTATCCAAACGGGTGCGCAAGTTTTTCAGGCTAGTTAACGCCACCTCCCGCCGGGTCACAATCCCTATCCCCTCCAGTTTATCGACGGCTTCCTCAACGGTCTCACTACACCCCAGAGCTGCGGCAGCTACGGTTTCGCGCGCTTTACGGGCAGCCTCTTTAGGATGCAGCCCATCACGCATCACCTGCAGTAAACGACCTTTACGCAGCAAGCCGTCCTTTCCGGGTCCGTGCTGAATGACCGCCTGTAGATTTTCATCAGAAAAGACCTCTTCCAAGGCGCGGTCGGTGATGTGGTCGAATAATATTTTATAGATCGTGCAGTTCGTATCCCGCCGATCGACCCCGGATGAGAAGGCATTATACGGGCAGCCGCCTTTGCAGTAGGCGAAATGGGTACAATCGCCGCAGTCATCCGTTACCATGTCTTCACGCTGTTTTAGCTTTTGCCAGGCTGGAGATTGGGCCAATCGATCAAGATCCGGCTTGTCGAACACTGTGCCCACCTGCCACTCCGGCAGATAGGCGAAGCGGTTGCAGGTGAAGATCTCGCCGCCGGGAGCAACCGTGAGGTAATTGCCAAGGCAATCGCCAAAGGTGCAGATCCCACCGCTTTGGGCGGACAAGCCGCGTGCCATGCTGTCAAAGGTAGAAATGCGGATGCGCTGGATATTCTCCAGGTACAGGTCGAACAGATCGATCATCAGCTTTTCGGCTTGCTCAGGCTGCATGGCCCATTTAGGGTTAGGCTGGCAGCCGATGGTACTCACCGCCTCATGGACGCTGAAGGACAGGCTATTGCCGGCAAAGAAATCAAAGACCTGACGATACATGGGGGCGGATAATGCCGTAAAGGTACAGATCACCCCCGGTTCCAGTCCATTTCGTCGGGCTGTCTCAATGCCAGCCATGGTCTGCTTATAATATCCAACCCCCCGCTGTGCATCGTTTATTTTTTCTGGGCCATCCAAGGAGGTGCCAACACTGACATCCTGCTCACGGAATAAAGCGCAGAACTCATCATCCAAGAGCCAAAGGTTGCTTTGAATACTAAGTTTCAAACGGTCAGCGAATTGTTGCCGTAAAGCGGGTAAATTCTTGCGGTACCAGGCTTTACCGGCCAGCAGCGGTTCGCCGCCATGGAAAGTAATGTGGATTTCATCCTCTGCCGGGACGAATGCCTTGATCCACTCCACTGCAGCGGTAAAGGCTTCCGCACTCATCGAGGTTCCACGGTTAGGACCAAAGCAGTAGGAACACCGCGCCTGACAGGCCATGGAGGGGAGAAGCATGAACTGTTGCTGCATAATACTTTTAAAATATCCCTTCCATAAGATCCAATACCGGAAAATATTAACCAGGTCAGGCTAGAATAGAATCATTATACAACGGCTGAAAACAAGTAAGGGCAGGTGGGATACACCTGCCCTTACTTTGTAAGAGAAAATCAAAAATCTTATTCGCCGCTTACCCCCAATTGTTCAAGCAACCAGGCGACCCGGTCGGCTTCTCCCAGATCCTGAACACCGGCATGATCCGTGTCATACCAGAGGATCGTTTTTTCTCCGCTGGCAACATCATAATAATAGTTGGCTGCTGAATGGAGGATATATTCATCATCCGTGGCGAATTGAAATAAAAATATATCGTCATCAGCATGGGAAATATATTGATCAGCATTCAGGTCATTCAAATATGAACCGTTATATAATGCGATGTCAGCCACCCCGGCCATCAGGACAAAGAAATGGATACGGTCATCTACCCCGGCTACTACGCCACCTGAATTCGCGCCAAAACTATGACCAACATAGGCTATCCGAGAGGGATCGACCTGGGGGAGAGATTCTAGGAAATCAATCCCGCGGCGGATAAATATTACAGTATCGATATACCCCTGACCATCCCGAGCATTCATTGTGTAACAACCAGTGTCAAACGGAGAACCCAACAGCAAAGATACTATCCCTTGCCCGGCCAGATCGATTGCCTCTGTTAAAAATTGGGTTTTTACAGCCGGCACCCGGTGTAAATAGATCACTGCCGGGTATGGACCTTCTCCTTCAGGCATCACTAACAGAGCTTCTGCCTGGCAGTTTTCTGTTCCCTGATAAGAAACAGCCACAACAGTCACATTAGGCTCGGGATATTCTGTCCCATAAACAGGGTCCAAAGGAATGGAAGCGTCATAATCAAATAACGTCACTTGAGCTTCATACCGTTCCTGTGGATCAGGTGTAGTGGTCCGTGTAGGCGTGGGACCGATAGTCTCCGTCGGGGTTACAGATGGTTCCACCGGATCCGCCGGTACAACTGCACATCCAGTCAGACAAATCAAGAGGATGGAAAACAGGATCCTGATCTTCATTTTTCTCCTTTATTGTTTTTTTCTTTCACTCGATACTGAACTGTTCCAGCAGCCAGGCGACCCGGTCGTCTTGTCCATCGAACTGAAGATCCTCATGGGTCGAGTCATACCAAAGTACTGTTGGTTCACCCGGCGTAAGCGTTACATAGATATTGGCATTTGATTGGCTGATGTATTCATCGGTATAGGAGTATTGGAAAAGGAATTCCGTATTTACTGCCTCACCGATATAATTGGCGGCATCCAATTCGCTCATCCCTACCGCTTCATAGCGGGAGATAGAAACTATACCTGCCATCAAGACAAAGGAATGGATGCGCGGCTCCACCCCGGCAACCACGCCACCCCAGGTAGCGCCGAAGCTGTGACCTACATAAGCCAGGCGATCGCCATCCACGTATGGCAGGGATTGAAGCAGATCAACCCCGCGGCGGATGAACAGGACTGTATCGATATAACCCTGGCGCTGGGTGCGTCCGAACGTATCGCAACCGGTGTCGAAGGCAGAGGCAGGCAGCAGGGTAACTACTCCCTGCCCAGCCAACAGGATTGCCTCATCCAGAATCTGGGATTTAAACTCATTGCCGCGATGCATATAGATCACTGCCGGATAGGGTCCATCCCCAGCGGGCGTTACCAGCAGGGCATCCACCTGGCAGCGGTCCGTACCCTGATACGAAAGGGTAT
>DATMYN010000175.1:0-4649 GCA_035560875.1 Longilinea sp.
AGCCTATAATAGTACATACATTCTAATATGTCAAGCAGTAAGAATAGAAAACATGGATTCTTCACTGATTCCATTTGTAAATTCTCGTCTGCATTGGAGGTGGAAACCCTTTGCGATATAATCAACCAAGGAGGCTGCGGAAACCCATGACTTTAACCCGACTTCAGAAAGCAACCCAATTAATAACTGAAAACAAGCTGGATGCCCTGGTACTCAACCCCGGTCCCAGCTTGTTTTATTTAACCGGTTTGGAATTCCATCTGATGGAACGTCCAACCGTGTTGGTGATCACCCCCGACCAGGAACCAGCCTTGGTGCTGCCTGAATTGGAGCATATCAAGGTGGAGCAATCCGCAGCACCGATCAAAACGTATTACTACGATGATAACCCCGGCACTTGGCCGGCTGTCTTTACCCGGCTTGTGAATGATCTTAAGCTGGATGGCAAGCTGATCGGAGTTGAACCATTACGGCTGCGCTACATGGAATTGGAATTCCTGCGCTCTGCGGCGCCGCATGCCCGCTATACCTCCGGTGATAACGTGGTTAACCGCCTGCGCCTTACCAAAGATGCTGATGAGATCCGATGCATGCGTAAGGCAGTTGAGATCGCTCAAAAAGCCCTCCTTGACACCCTGCCGTTGATCAAACCGGGGGTCACCGAACTGGAAATCGCCGGGGAATTGAATGTCCAACTCCTGCGGGCCGGTTCGGATGGTGAACTGCCCTTCAAACCGATCGTTTCGAGCGGACCCAACAGCGCCAACCCACACGCCACACCGAGCGAACGGCGCATGCAAACCGGCGACCTACTGGTCATCGATTGGGGAGCTATTTCCGGCGGGTACATCTCCGACCTGACGCGCACCTTTGCCATCGGGCACGTGGAAGATGAATTCGAGAAGATCGCAGCTATCGTCAAAGACGCCAATGCTGCCGGGCGGGCAGCCAGCAAACCCAATATCGCCGCCGGGGAAGTGGATAAAGCTGCCCGAAAAGTGATCGAAACTGCCGGGTACGGGACGTATTTTACTCACCGCACCGGCCACGGGATCGGCATGGAACCGCATGAACCACCCTATATGTTCGCTGAGAACGACCTGATCCTGCTGCCCGGTATGACCTATACGGTCGAGCCGGGTATCTACCTGACCGGCCGGGGCGGTGTACGCATAGAAGACAACATGGTCATTACTGCCTCGGGAGCGGAAACACTCAGCGATATGCCGCGTGAATTGATCCAACTATGAAAACACCGTATCTCATCCCTGACGGCAAGCCGGTATTACTGCCCGGGGGAAAAACCGGATGCATCCTGGTGCACGGTTTCACCGCCATGCCTAAGGAAATGGAATACCTGTCTGCCGACCTGAACCAGCGCGGTTATAGTGTACTCAGCGTCCGTTTGGCCGGTCACGGCAGCCAAGCGGAGGACCTGATCCACCTGGGATGGCGGGATTGGCTTTCGAGCGTGGAGGATGCGTACAATCTCCTTAAAGGGATATGCGATAAGGTCATCCTGATCGGACAGAGTCTGGGCGGCATTGTGGTGTTGATGGCTGCCAGCTATCTGCCGGTAAACGGGGTGGTATCCCTCTCCACTCCTTGCAGCCGCTCCTCCGACCGAGATACCCGCTGGATGAAGGTCATCAGCCTGCTCCAGCCGATCCGGATCAAGGACCGCCATATGCGTGTCCACCCTCAAGATCCAAGACTTGAAGAAAACTACCCGGCTTATCCATTCTATGCTTTGCATGCCACGATAGAAGTACGGACATTACAAAATATCCTTATCGACAGACTGCCACTCATCAAAGCACCTGTACTTATCGCCCAATCGCATACCGATGCCAATATCCCAGCCAACAGCGCCGGGCGGATCTATACCGATTTAGGCAGTGAACGGAAAGAAATGGCCTGGTTCGAGCAAATGGATCATTCCATGGTACGTGACCCCAACCGCCAGCAAGTGTTTGAGGCAGTGGCAGCCTTCCTTTCTACTTTGTAATCGGAGGTGAGCATGTCGTATCCATTAACCATCCCGACCGCCGAACCATTTCTTTTCTCCGGCGGACCGGTAGGCGTTTTGTTGATCCACGGTTTTACCGGTGCCCCTAAAGAAATGCGCTGGATGGGTGAATATTTAGCCGGAAAGGGCTATACCGTTTTGGGTATCCGCCTGGCCGGGCATGCCACCACCCCTGAGGATATGACCCGGGCGACCTGGAAGGACTGGGTTGCCAGCGTGGAGGATGGGCTAAATCTGTTGAGCGGTGTCACCAAAACCCAGGTCGTATCCGGATTATCGATGGGGGGTGCGCTGAGCTTGTATGCGGCTGCTCACTACCCTGTTGCAGCGGCGGCAGCCATATCCGCCCCCTATGCGATCAATGACCCCCGACTTAAGTTCATCCGCTTGCTGGCGCCGTTCATGCCCAAAGTCGCCAAAGGTGCCGGCGATTGGCACAACCCGGAAGCAGCCAAAGACCACGTGGACTACCCTTACAATCCCACACACGCCATAGCCGAGTTGGTTGACCTCTTGAAAGAAGTGCGGAGCAGTATCCCGCTGATCAAGATCCCAACGCTGTTAGTGCATTCACGCAACGATACAGGTGTTCCCCCCGAGAACATGGATAAGATCTATGCTGCATTGACCACAGCCCGTAAAGAACGCTTGTGGGTTGAGGACAGCGGACATGTGGTGGTGCGTGAACCGGAACGCTTCAAGGTATTTGAAGCTGTAGATGCTTTCTTCCGCAGCGTTATAACCACCCAATGAATCGAAACTTACTTTTAACAGCCATCAGCCTATTAACCTGGGGGATCGGTGAAGGTCTCTTCCTCGTTTTTCAACCTCTCTTTCTACAAGAATTAGGGGCTGATCCGGTACAGATCGGGGTCATCCTGGGTATCGCCGGGGTGGCTATGACTGTTTTTCATATCCCCGCCGGATTTATCGGGGATAAGATCGGCCCGCACCGGTTAATGCAAGCTTCCTGGATCATCGGGTTGGTTGCCACCGCCATCATGGCGTTATCCACCTCATTGACCACTTTTGTTATCGGTCTGGTCCTGTATGGCGCTACGGCATTTGGGGTAACCCCCATGAACAGTTATGTCACCCACGCCCGGGGTAAATGGAGTGTGGCGCGGGCGCTCACTTTTATTTCAGCCATGTTCAATCTGGGGGCTGTGATCGGCCCAACGCTTGGCGGATTGATCGTCGATCACCTGGGAATGCATGCCACTTTTTATTTCGCCGGCGGGATCTTCGTTGTATCGACGGTGATCATCCTATTCATCAAAGCTGAACCGGTCGAACCGGTCCATAAGAAGGACCAAGGAGTAACACCCGGATTTTTCCGCCTGCTGCCTTTCTTTGCCGCCATATTCCTGACCCTGTTCGCCCTTTACCTCCCCCAGCCACTAACGCCTAATTTCTTACAAGATGTGCGCGGTTTAAGCTCGCAAGGGATCGGCGTCCTCGGTTCGATCGGCAATTTGGGCAATGCCGTAGTGGCGTTGACCCTGGGCTCGCTCCTGCCGGCATGGGGGATGATCATCGGCCAGTTCCTCGTGGCAGGTGCGGCGATCGCTTTCTGGCAGGGTACAGGGGTGATCTGGTACGGGTTGGGATATTTCCTTTTCAGCGGGTATCGATTGGTGAATATGATGATCCTGGCATTCATCCGCCCATCTATTCCACCACAAAATACCGGATTGGTATTTGGGTTTGTTGCGACCATAAATGGGTTGGCGATCATTCTCGCCCCCATGGTTGCCGGTTTGCTCTTTGACCAACGCCCCGTCTTGATCTACACCACCGCGTTGGGTGCGTTGATGCTTTCATTGATCTCGACCGGAATCGCACTATTATTCATGAAGAAAAGACGTCAAAACCAACCCGTTGACTGAATATAATCATGACTCTAGAGATAGCTACCTACGTATTGGGTCCCCTTTCAAATAATACCTACCTGCTGGGTGATTCTCTATCACGGCAGGCTGTTCTTATTGATCCAAGCTTTGACAGCGAGAACCTTCTTGAGATCATTCGAGCAGAGAATTGGAAGCTCACAGCCATTTGGGTTACCCACGCCCACTTTGATCACATGGTTGGTGTGGAGGCTGTTTCACAATCCACTACGCCCCCTCTGCCGGTCGGGCTGCACCCCGCTGACCGGTTGTTATGGCGGTCCGGAGCCTTAGCCGACCAATTCGGGCTGCGAGAATTCCACCCACCGGAACCGACGATCCTATTTTCAGAAGGTCAGGAGTTAACCATCGGGGATGAATCTGTGCGGGTGGACCACACACCGGGTCACAGTCCCGGAAGTGTGATCTTCTACAGCGCCAGCGCTGGCACCTGCCTGACCGGTGATCTGATCTTCAGGGGATCTATCGGTCGTACGGATCTGGTGGGAGGGAATCTTTCAGTATTGATGGCAAGTGTTCAGGAAAAAATCCTGACGTTACCACCGGAAACACGTTTACTACCGGGGCATGGTGAGGAGACAACGGTGGCGGAGGAAATGAGGAATAATCCATTTTTGTAGGCAGGGTTATTCCAGGTAAATCCCCGACAACCAGTAAAAATAATTCATGCCCTTTCTATAGACACTAAAGGTCTTGAATACCTTTAAGAA